>CAZJBC010000157.1:0-7079 GCA_964543805.1 uncultured Brevundimonas sp. | reverse complement strand
CGGCCCGCAGCGCCTTGCACGCCTGGACGCCGGAATAGTCGAACTCGCAGGCCTGACCGATAACGATGGGGCCGGCGCCGATAATCAGGATGGATTTGATATCGGTGCGTTTCGGCATCGTCTTCCTTTTAGGCGCGCGAAACCGGCAAGGCGCGTCGCCGCGTCCGCCGGTGGGCTGCTATGCAGGTTAAGACGCTCGTTTAGAGGGGGACTCAGGGCAGGGCAATTGCCAATATGAGTTCAAGGCGGCCAATCTGAACCGCCGGGAGGAGACATGATGGATCGCAGAGGGTTTTTGGCGGGCGGAACGGGGCTGGCGGTGACGGCCGGCGCGGCTGTGCGCGTTTTTGCCCAGCCACAGGATCGCGCCGCCATGCTGGCCGCGACGGATGGTCTGAGCACTTCGAATGCACCGCCGCCGGGAGGCGCGGTTGATCTGGAAACCGCGGCGGGCATGGCCTGGCTGTACGGCGTCATGCTGATCGAGAACGCCAATGCCCGGACCAATTCGCTGAAGCTGGCCGCGCCCAACACCCTGTTGCACGCCCGCACCCTGACCACGGTGAAAAGCCAGTCGGTGACGACGCCCAACAACGACACCGTCTATTCGAGAGCCTGGCTCGATCTGTCGGCCGGTCCGGTGACACTGGACATGCCGCGCTCGGGCGACCGCTACATCTCGTACGCCTTCATGGACATGTACGGGAACAACTTCGCCATTCGAGGGACGCGCGAAGACCGCGGCGAGGACAAGCGGATTGTAATCACCAGTCTCAATACTGCCAGCGATAGTCCGCCCGCCGGGGTCGCGGTCATCCAGGCTCCCACGCCCTGGGTGTGGCTGCTGATCCGCACCCTTGTGGACAACGACGCCGACCTGGCCGCCGTCCACGCCCTGCAGGACGCCATGAAACTGGCCGGTCCCGCCCGCCCGGTTCCCGCGCCGGAAGCGGCCCGCGATGCGCCGTGGGACGCCTATTTCACTTCGGTCCAGCGGCTGATCGTCCAGAACCCGCCGCCGACCGCCGACGCCAGCTTCTTCCAGCAGATTTCCCCCTTGGGCCTGAACCCGGCCGGCGGCTTCAGGGCCGAGAAGTTCACCGACGGCGATGCGGCCACGCTCGCCGAGGCGGCCAAGAACGCCCGCGCCGCGGCCACGGATGCGCGCGGCAACGCGACCATTCGCAACGGCTGGAGCTATCCGCAGAAAAACCTGGGTAATTTCGGAACCGACTATCTGTTCCGCGCCCGCACGGCGGTCAGCGGACTGGCGGCCCTGCCGCCGGCCGAGGCCATGTACATGCGCCCCATCCTCAGCGGTCAGGACGCGCTGGACAGCGGCAGGCCCTGGGTCCTGAAATTCGCACCGGGCCAGCTGCCGCCGGTCAACGCCTTCTGGTCCCTGACCTCGTACGAGAAGACCCCGGCCGGCCAGTTCTTCTTCTTCGACAACCCGATCAGCCGCTTTGCGATCGGCGACCGCACGCCGGGCCTGAAGCACGGGGCGGATGGCTCGCTGGAGATCTACATCTCGCGAACCAATCCGGGCGCCGCCAAGGCCGCCAACTGGCTGCCGGCTCCGCCGCAGGGTCCTCTCAGCCTGGTGTTCCGCGCCTATCTGCCCAAGCCTGATCTGCTGGAAGGGCGCTATTCCCTGCCGGCGATTACGGCGGGGTAGGCTGAATCGATATTCCCGCGATTAAGCCATTCAACGACCCTCGGAAAATTGTCTTCGATATCAAAGCCTTCCTTCTCCCTTTGCGGGAGAAGGATTCGAAAGATCAACACTTGAGCGGGTTTGAATGTCGATTCAGCCTAGGTCCAGGAAAGATCGGCTTCGCCGCGCAGGATGGCTTCGGCGTGCGCCGTGTGACCTGCGCCGCCGCGTTCGTGCAGGATCAGCGGCGGCAGCAGCACCAGCGGCGCCTTGCCGGTTTTCAGGGCCCGCACCAGCACGCGCTTGGCCGGCGCGTCGGCGAAGGGGTGGATGGCCCTGACCTTGAACGACCCGCACTTGTCGTCCAGCAGGGCCAGGATATCGCCCAGCCGGTCGGCGCGGTGAATCAGGGTGATGGTTCCGCGCTCGCGCACCGCCTTAACCAGAAAGCCGGTCCAGGCGGCCAGGCCCTCATCGGCGATCCAGGCGCCGCGGCGGGCGGGCGAAGGGCCGCGCAGAGCCTTTTCGTCGTCGAAGAACGGCGGATTGGCGATGGCGGCGTCAAAGGTCTTTCGCGAAAACTTCGAAAAGGGGAGGGCCACATCGCCCGCCCGCACCTAAACCCGGCCGCCCAGGCTGTTCAGCGCGATATTCTGTGCGGCGAATTCGCGCGCCGTATCGTCCCGCTCGACGCCGGTAAAGACGCAGTCCGGCCGCCGGGCCGCCGCCGCCAGCAGGGCCGCGCCAACGCCGCAGCCCACATCAATCACCCGCTCCCCAGGTTTGGCGTCACAGGCCGCGGCGAGCAGGGCGGCATCCACGCCCGCCCGGTAGCCGTCCAGCGGCTGGCGCAGACGCACCCGTCCGTCCAGCACGGCGTCCTCGGTAAAGGTGTGGCTTTCGCGCACGATCATCCTGCTCAATCGACGGTCCGTTCTTGACCATGACCTATCGCCTCGTCATGGTCCCGGCAATCGCCGGACCTCGATCAGCGCCGGCTGGAAGGGAATGACGATTTCGTGGCCCTCGAGCTGACAGCGCCCAAGTCCGCATCACCTGCGCCGCGCGGGATTGATGCGCTTGTCGCCCTGACCGCCGCCGACATGGACGCCGTCAACGCCCTGATCCGCGCGCGCATGGACAGCCCCGTGCCGGTAATCCCCGCCCTGGCTGACCACCTGATCGCCGCTGGCGGCAAGCGTTTGCGTCCGCTGCTGACCGTCGCCGCTTCGCGCCTGGCCGGCGGCAAGGGCGATGCGGGCATCAAGCTGGCCGCCGCGGTGGAGTTCGTCCACACCGCCACCCTGCTCCACGACGACGTGGTCGACTCGTCCGACCTGCGCCGGGGCAAGGTCGCCGCCCATCTGATCTGGGGCGCAGCGCCCGCCGTTCTGGTCGGAGACTTTCTGTTCGCGCGGGCCTTCGAGCTGATGGTCGAGACCGGCTCGATCCGCGCCCTGGGCGTGCTGGCCCACGCCTCCAGCGTGATCGCCGAGGGCGAGGTCCTGGCCCTGAGCCGCGCCAACGACCTCAATCTCGATCACGAGACCTATCTCAAGATCATCGAGTCCAAGACCGCCGAATTGTTCGCCGCCGCCGCCGAGAGCGGCGCAGTGGCGGCCGGCGCGTCCGAGGCCCGCATCGCGGCCCTGCGCGCCTACGGCCTGAACCTTGGTTTGGCCTTCCAGCTGGTGGATGACGCCCTCGACTATGGCGGCGCAACCCAGAGCCTGGGCAAGAACGCCGGCGATGATTTCCGCGAAGGCAAGCCGACCATGCCGCTGTTGCTGGCGGTATCGCGCACCGGCGCTGGCGAGGCGGCGTTCTGGGAGCGCACCATCGTGCGCCGCGAACAGACCGAGGATGACTTCCGCCGGGCCCGCGAACTGGTGCTGGCTACGGGCGCCCTGCAGGCGACCTTCGACCTGGCCCGCGAATATGCGGCTTCCGCCAAGGGATCGCTGGCGGTGTTCGATGGCGGCGAACTGAAGAGCGCATTGGAAGACCTGGCCGATTTCGCCGTCAGCCGCGCGGGATAACCCGCCCTGTTTGTTCGACCTCAAGAGCCCGCCGGATCGCGGGGCGAGCCCGGGTGCGCTCGCGATGATCGGCCAGACGGGGAAAACCTGCCGGGTCGACCCCGTCGGCTTCAAGCCACTGATTGAGAGTGAACAGGTAGGCGTCGCCGAAGGTGAATGCCTCGCCCAAGAGCCATGGGCCTTTGAACATTTCTGTCTCGATCAGGTTGCAGCAGGCGGCTACGTTGGCCGCGACCTTGACCTTAAGACCTTCGATAACGGCAGGGTCACCACTCCAGCGCGCTCCGCGCATCCGCATGGAATGAGAGGGATGAGCGGTCGAACAGAGATAGGCGCAAAAGGCATTCAGCCGCGCCATAGCGAACGGATTGTCCAGAGGCGCGAGGTTTGCCTCGGGATGAGTCTGAGCGATGTAGAGCAGGATCGCGGGCGTCTCGGTAATCACGCCCTGCTCGGTAACCAAAGCGGGAACCCGGGCCTTGGGGTTGACCTTCCGATAGCCGTCGCTTCGCTGCTCGGCCGCAGATAGGTCGAGACGGACAACCTGGTAATCCGCGCCCGCTTCCTCCAGGGCGATCAGGCTCGCCAACGAAATGGTGTTGGGCGCGTAGTGAAGGGCCAGCACCTTATTTCACGGAGGCGCAGAAGCGCTGGATGCGGCTGCAGGCTTCGGTCAGGACGGCGTCGGATGTCGCGTAGGAAATGCGGAAGAACGGGGCCAGGCCAAAGGCGGTGCCCATGACCACCGCAACGCCTTCGGTTTCCAGAAGCTCGGTGCAGAAATCGCCGTCGGTCTCGATGACCTTGCCAGAGGGCGCGGTCTTGCCAATCAGGCCTTCGCAGGACGGATAGACGTAAAAGGCGCCTTCCGGCGTGGGGCAAACCAGGCCCGTCGCCTGGTTCAGCATCGAGACCACCAGGTCGCGGCGGCCCTGGAACAGCTTGGCGTTCGGCTTGATGAAGGCTTGCGTGCCGTTCAGCGCCTCGACCGCCGCGTACTGGCTGACCGAGCAAGGGTTGGAGGTGGTCTGGCTCATCACCTTGCGCATCAGGTTGATCAGCTCCACCGGGCCGGCCGCATAGCCGATCCGCCAGCCGGTCATGGCATAGGCTTTGCTGACCCCGTTCATGGTCAGGGTGCGGTCGTAAAGGGCCGGTTCCACCTGGGCGATGGTGGTGAATTCGAAATCATCGAACACCAGGTGCTCGTACATGTCGTCGGTGAGGATCCAGACATTCGGGTGCTTGAGCAACACGTCGGCCAGGGCCTTCAGCTCGGCCCGCGTATAGGCCGCGCCCGACGGGTTGGACGGCGAGTTGAGCAGCACCCAGCGGGTGCGGGGCGTGATGGCCGCGTCCAGGTCGGCCGGGTTCAGCTTGAATGACGGCGCCTTGGTGGCGATGAAGCGCGGCTCGCCGCCGGCCAGCAGCACCATGTCCGGATAGCTGACCCAGTAGGGCGCCGGGATGATCACCTCGTCCCCGGGGTTCAGGGTGGCGACCATGGCGTTGTAGATCACCGGCTTGCCGCCCGGCGAGACGTTCACCTGGCTGGTCTTGTAGGTGAGCCCGTTCTCGCGGGCGAACTTGGCCACGATGGCGGCCTTCAGCTCGGGGATGCCGTCGACGTCGGTGTATTTGGTCTTGCCCTCGCGGATGGCGCGGATCGCGGCGTCCTTGATGTTGTCCGGGGTGTCGAAGTCGGGCTCCCCTGCCCCCAGCGAGATCACGTTTCGCCCGGCCCGCTGCAGTTCGCGGGCCTTGGCCGTCACGGCGAGCGTGGCGGAGGGCTTGACGCGGCGCAGGGCTGCGGATTCGAGCGACATGGTCGTGGGCTCCGAATGAGAGGACCGGGGAGTCGGGGACGCGGGGTGTTTACGCGCGCGCCTGCTGCGGTGCAACGCGAACCCTATGGGTGCGGTCGCGAAGGGCGGCTATAGGGATTTGAATGCAACGCCTCCGCCAGTTCTTCCTCAACATGGACGCCCGCGCCTGGCGCAGCCTGGTGGTGTCGTTCTTCCTGTTCGGCGGCGTGGGGCTGGTGTTCCTGTTCGGCGCCAAGGCGCTGGGCTTCAACAGCGAGACCACGGTGGAGCAGTGGCTGGGCGCGTCGAGCGGGCCGTGGGCCCTGCCGATCGCGGTGGTGGCGTTCGCGGCGCTGGCCTTCCTGGGGGTGCCGCAGTTCGTGCTGATCGCCGCGGCGGTGGTGGCGTTCGGGCCGTGGCTGGGGTTCGCCTACAGCTGGGCGGGGACGATGGTGTCATCACTGATCGGCTTCTGGCTGGGGCGAAGGTTCGGCGCGCGGCTGCTGAAGGATTTCGGCGGCGAGGGCGTCAACAAGTTCATGAAGATGATCGCCAAGAACGGCTTCACCGCCAGCTTCATCGTGCGGCTGGTGCCGTCCGCGCCGTTCATCGTGGTCAATATGGCCGCGGGCGTGACGCCGATGCGGCTGCTGGACTTCGTCGCTGGGAGCGCGCTGGGCATCATCCCAAAGATCGCGCTGACGGCGTTTGCTGGCCATTCCATCGTCCGCGCGATGAACGGCGGCGGCGGCAAGAGCCTGCTGATGATCGGGCTGGCGCTAGCGGCCTGGGTAGGCGTGGGATTGGTCGCGCGAGCGTGGCTGAAGCGACGGGAAGCGGCGAGCGAAATTTTGGATCAGGGCGAGTCTTGAGGTAGGCTGCAACCATGACCCAACAGGTGACAATCGAGCTCCCTGACAAAGCGGCCGCTGCGCTCGAGGCCATGGCGGCGCGTGACGGCATGAACCTGCAGGAGCTGATGTTTGCGATGGCGGACGACATTGTCCGCAGGCATGACGCGCTCCTCGAAGCGATCGCGGAGGGTCGCAGGTCGGTCGTGGAGGAAGGCGTCGTCAGCCTCGACGAGGTTGAGCGGGATTTGCTCGCCCGGATGCCGCCGATGAGCGCCGCGTAGCTTAGAATTCCGTGAAGCTAGGCCTATCGAAAGCTGCCGAACGCGACCTAAACGCCATCTACGACTATCTATACGAGCATAACCCTTCGGCGGCTCGCCGAACGCGGTCGGCCATTCTTCGATCCTTGCGCCGACTTGAACGGCACCCGGAACTTGGACGGCGCGGCTTGAGACACGCGGGAACTGGTTGTCGCCGGCACCGCTTACATCGCGATCTATGAGGTAGGCGTGAGGGTTGTCATTCTGCGTATCGTGCATGGCGCGCAAGACTGGATGCGGCCAGCTGTTGAGCGGCATTGACGATCGGGTTTGCGGAGGAAATTCATGCTCAAGCTCTTCTACGCCACCGGCTCCTGCTCGGTCGCCACCCACATCGCGCTTGAGGAGGCCGGGGCCGAATACGACGCCTTGCGCCTCGACCTCCGCGCCGGCGACCAGCGCAA
>CAZJBC010000156.1:0-7091 GCA_964543805.1 uncultured Brevundimonas sp. | reverse complement strand
CCGGTGGCCGACAATGCCACCGCCGAGGGCAAGGCCAAGAACCGCCGGGTCGAGCTGGTCAGTATGGGCGGGCCCGTTCGCGCCGGCGGCGTGGCGGCCACGCCGGTCCAGTTCTCAGGTCCGGGAGTTCCCCCCGCCGGCGGCGCCAACCTGACCTGCAGCCTTCCGGCGCCCAGGGGCAACGATCATCCGGTCTCCATCGCCAACTCGGCGGGCCGGCCGCTGGCCAAGGACACCATCATCAATATCGCCCTGAAATGGCGCAATGGCGCGCGGACGGGCGAGAACGATGACTGCTTTGCCATCGACACGACCCTGACCCCAGGCGCCTCGGTGAGCCACACCATCACGCTGCAGTCGGGCCAAGCGCCACAGACCTGCGAGGCCTACGTCTCGGCCCGCATCCCGTCGGTCGTCTACACCAACGAGGGCGGCGTGTCGGGCTCGTCGATGGAGTGCGACCCGCGGTGAAGGCTGACTCGACGGTAATTGTGGACGGAAACGCACGTATCGCCGGCCTGCCGGTCGAGGACGGCGACATCGTCATCCGCTCCAGCAAGCTAATGAATGGCCTCTATGCTGGCGCATGTGTGCTGGGCGCCGTGTTCGTATTCTTCAGCGCATGGTCCAACGGTATCCTTCAAGGGGGAGTGAGTTGGGCCAGCATCCTTAGCTTTTTCGGCTTGGGCGTGGCGGCCGTAGGTGCAGCGGGCTTTCACATTTTACGCCTTATCAAGCCCAATGAAATCCGCCTGAATCCACAAGCCTTCATCTATCGCGGCCTGTTCAACCGATCGAACCTGCAGTGGGATCAGATGGGCGATGTCGTGCAAATGGGTGGCGGTCGGAATGACCCGTCCTATGTCGTCGTCAACGGCAAGGCAGGCGATACCGTCTGGCAGCCGTTGAAACTACCACGTCTGTGGCAGGTTCCGCAGATTCGTCTGGTGCGGCTGATCCGCACCGCGCGACGCTACGCCGGCGAGTCGCAGGCCGAGTTCTTAGAGGCCATGGACAGTGCGGCCAAAATTCCCGTCAGCCAGGACCTGATGAGCGGATACGCCCGCCAGGAAACCTTTGCCGCCGACGCCAAGCGCGAGGCATTCATGAAATTAATGGACGACGGCGAAAGGGTGGACGCCGAACGTCAGGCTGCGGAGGCGGGGGCGCCGCCGCCCGCTGGGCGAGCAGCCTTCAAGGCGTTTCTGGATGAGGCTGGAGGTGCGGAGCCGGTCGAAGGTGACAGGATGCCGGATAGCTGACGCCTCTCAGGGCGCGATCCCCGCTCGGACCTGCGCCCGCAACACGTCGATCGACGCCAGCCCCCGGTCGGTCTTGAAGCGCCAGTAGGTCCAGCCGTTGCAGGCCGGGGCGTTTTCCATCATCGCGCCCATCTTGTGGATCGAGCCGGTCAGGGCGCCGGCGCTCAAGCTGCCGTCGGCGCGGATGCGGGCGGTGCGCTCGCCTTTCGGGCAGTAAAGGGTGTCACCCGGGTTCAGCAGGCCCTGTTCGACGATGGCGCCGAACGGAACGCGCGGCTCGCTGCGCTTGGAGCCCATGACTTCCAGGTCTTCTGCGGAGGTGGGAACGACCTTGGCGATGCGGGCCTTGGCGCCCTTCAGGTATTTTTCCTCGCGCTCGATGCCGATGAAGGATCGGCCCAGCTTCTTGGCTACCGCTCCGGTGACGCCCGTGCCGAAGAAGGGATCAAGGATCACATCGCCCGGCTTCGAGGACGACAGGATCACGCGGTGCAGCAGGGACTCGGGCTTCTGGGTCGGGTGAAGCTTCAGTCCGTCCTCCCCCTTGATGCGCTCTTCGCCGGTGCACAGGGGCAAGGTCCAGTCCGAGCGCATTTGGGTGTCGTCATTGAACGCCTTCATGGCGTCGTAGTTGAAGGTGTAGCGCTTGCCGCCGGCGCCCTTGGAGGCCCAGATCAGGGTCTCGTGAGCGTTGGTGAAGCGGGTGCCCTTGAAGTTGGGCATGGGGTTGGACTTGCGCCAGATGATGTCGTTGAGGATCCAGAATCCCAGGTTCTGCAACGCATTCCCGACCCGAAAGATGTTGTGATAGCTGCCGATCACCCAGATGGCGCCGTCGTCTTTCAGCACCCGGCGGGCGGCTTTCAGCCAGTCGCGGGTGAAGCTGTCATAGGCCTCGAAACTGGCGAACTGATCCCAGTCGTCATCGACCGCATCGACCTTGGAATTGTCGGGCCGAAGCAGGTCGCCGCCCAGCTGCAGATTATAGGGCGGGTCAGCGAAGATCAGGTCCACCGACTTTTCCGGCAGGCTGTTCATATGCGCGACGCAGTCGCCCAGCAGATAGGTCTCGGAAGGCTTGCTCATCTGCGAATCTTTGGGCGCGCATGGTTGAATCGCGGTGAACAGACGTGGTTAGCGACGGGTTAAGGTGACAGTTCGAAGTTTGAAGGACCGCCTTCGAGAAGCGCCCGGATCGGCGCCCAGCTGGTGCGGTGAATTTCGCAGGGGCCCAGATGTCGCAGGGCATCGATGTGGGCCTGGGCGCCATAGCCCTTGTGGGCGGCGAAGCCATAGCCGGGATAGAGGGCGTCCATCTGATGCATGATGCGGTCGCGGGCGACCTTCGCCAGGATCGAGGCCGCGGCGATTGACGCCGAGACTCCATCGCCGCCGATCACCGTCTTGACCGGGCAGGGCAGGGGGAAGCGGTACTTGCCGTCCACCAGGGCGAAGACGGGCGCGACCTTCATCGCCTCGATCGCGCGGCGCATGGCAAGGCCCGTGGCGCCGACGATGTTGAGGGCGGCGATTTCCTCGACCGAGGCAAAGCCGACGCCCCAGGCGATGGCGCTGTCCATGATTTCGATTTCCAGCCGCTCGCGCGCCTTGGCGGTGAGCTTTTTGGAATCGTTCAGGCCTTCCGGAACACGCGTGAAGTCGAGGATGACCGCGCCGGCGCTGACCGGTCCCGCCCACGGACCGCGCCCGGCTTCGTCGACGCCGCAGACAGGAAACGGGCAGGCGGCTTCCAGCAACAGGTCAGGCATGGTGGTGGTCCAGATCCTGGCAGTCCTTGTGCCGCGGGCAGGTGATCAGGTGGTCGTTGACCATCCCGGTCGCCTGCATGAAGGCGTAGACGATAACCGGGCCGCAGTATTTGAAGCCCTTCGACTTCAGCGCCTTTGCCATTTCCTCGGCCTTCGGCGTGGCGGCCGGAACGCCCGTCATGGCCGTCCAGTGGTTGACGAGGGTGGGGCCGTTGATGCCCCACAGGAAGTCCGCCAGGTCCTCTCCATGATCGCGCATGTCGAGGTAGATCCGCGCCCCGGAAATGGCTGCGTCGATCTTGCCGTTCGAGCGGATGATGCCGGCGTTGTTCATCAGGGCCGCGCGTTCCGTCTCGCCGAACCGCGCCACGATTTCCGGATCGAAGCCGGCGAAGGCCTCGCGGAACGCCTCGCGCTTGCGCAGGATGGTGATCCAGGACAGGCCGGCCTGGAAGCCATCGAGCACCAGCTTCTCCCACAGCGCCCGTGAGTCGTGTTCCGGCACGCCCCATTCGGTGTCGTGATAGGCCTCGTACAGCGGATCGCCGATCATGCCGCGCCAGGCGCAGCGGTTCTCGTCGGTGATGGCGCCGGTCATGTCAGATTCCTGATCATGCGATACACGCTACCCCAACCGCTCATCCCCGCGAAAGCGGGGACCCAGTACTTTCCAGCGGAGACCGGACCAAAAGATCTGGATCCCCGCGTTCGCGGGGAGGAGCGGAAAATCAAGGTTGCCTGCCGCCCTCGATCCGCACCGGCGTTGACTTGAACGCCGGGGTCTTGCTGCGCGGATCGACGGCCGTTCCTGTCAGAACATTGGCCTCGGGGAAATAGGCCATGACGCCGCCGCGGGCGATGTCGAAGGCGCGGACGGTGACATCCTCCATGCGGCCATGGTCGGAGGCGAGCGTGGCGGTATCGCCGTCCTTCAGCCCGTGGTCGGCCAGGTCGCTCGCGTTCATCATCACGCTCCAGCGGTTGGCCATGCCGCGGTAGGAATCGGTGCGCTCGTAGATGATGGTGTTGAACTGGCCTTCGGAACGGACGGTGGTCAGCACCAGGCCCTTGGGCGCCGGCGCCGGGGTCGGATGGACGACGAAGTGGCCCTTGCCGTCGGGGGTGTGAAAGACCGGCGTGTGCAGGATGCGCCCTGCGACGTGGAACTCGCGCTTTGCCACGTCAATATCGGCCAGGGCCTCCATGCCGGGCACGATGCGGGCGATAGCTTCGCGGATCGTGCGATGCTGCTGAAAGGCGGCGAAATCGATCGGGCTGTGCGGTAAAAGACGCTGGGCGATTTCCGACAGGATCGTCACCTCGGGCCGAACGTTTTCCAGCCGGTTGATGCCGCCGTCGGACAGGCGGACGAAATTGAACATCGATTCCTGGGTGGTCGGCTGCCATTCCTCATCCCGCGCCGTGACAGGCAGGATCAGGCTCTCGCCGGCGTCGATCCCGTGCAGGTGGCCGGCGTTGAGGCTGGTCGTGAGGAACAGCTTGAAGCCGATGCGATCCAGCGCCTCGGCCGCCCAGGCGGCGTTCGGATTGGAGCCATAGAGATTGCCGCCCATCAGCACGGCGGCGTCGATCTCGCTCGCGTGCGCTGCTTTCATCCCGGCCATGGTGTCCATGCCGGCGCCGCGCGGCAGGGTGACGCCAAAGGCGGACTCCATTTTCAGCATCACATCCTCGGCCAGCACCGGCTTGACGCCGATCGTGCCGATGCCCTGGACGTTGGAATGGCCGCGCAGGGGAAGCAGGCCTGCGCCGGGCCGCCCGACCATGCCGCGCAGCAAAGCAAGGTTGGCGATGGCCTCGACGTTTTCGCAGCCGTGCAGGTGATGGGTCATGCCCATGCCCCAGGCCAGGACCGCGCGTTCGGCGCGGGCGTAGAGCTCGGCGACGCGTTCGATCTCGCCGCGGGCCAGGCCGGTGGCGGCCTCGATCGCCTCCCAGGACGTGGCGCGCACATCGGCGGCGTAGGCCTCGAAGCCTGCGGTATGCGCGGCGATGAAGCCGCCGTCCTCCGCGCTCATGGCCAGCACGGCTTTGGCTATGCCTTTGAACAGGGCGATGTCCGAGCCGATGGCCGGTTGCAGATAGTCCGACGCGATCCAGTCGCCGCCCTTGATCATCGAGGACGGGCTTTTCGGAATGGCGAATTTCACCAGCCCGGCTTCCTTCGCCGGATTGATCATCACCACCGCCCCGCCCCGGTCGCGGCAGGCCTTCAGCTTGTGGATAAACCGGGGATGGTTTGAGGACGGATTGGCGCCGATGACAAAAATGAAGTCGGCGCGGTCCAGGTCTTCCAGCTCGACGGTCGATGTGCCCGTGCCGATGGTCGCGCCCAGGCCGACGCTGGTCGCCTGGTGGCAATAGTAGGAACAGTTGTTGACGTTGTTGGTGCCGAAGGCGCGGGCCAATAGCTGCAGGACAAATCCCGCTTCGTTCGACGCCCGGCCCGAGGAATAGAAAAAGGTGCGGTCGGGCTCGACCGCCGCCAGCCGCGCCGCGGCCAGATCGTAAGCCTCGTCCCAGCCGATGGGCGAGAACCGGTCGGCGCTCCTGGCCTTGTGCAAAGGCGTCGCCAACCGGCCCAGGCGCTCCAGGTCATGACCGTCCAGCTCGCGCAGGTCGGCGATGGGGTGGGTCAGGACTTCCAGCGGAATGCCCGGCTGGATGTCGCTGGACTGGGCCTGGACAGACTTGTTGCAGACGGAGGGAAACTCGCCCGCCTCATTGGTCATGCCGCCTAGCTGGCCGCCCATGCCTAAGCCACAGGCCTTGCAGGCGTTTTTCGAGGTCAGAGCCTTGGCGGTGCGGGCAAATCCGGCCCGGCGCGCGATCTCCAGCGCATAGAGCACCTTCTTCGCGCCGCCGCCGACTGTCGGCCTTGCCATGCTCGTCTCCGTAAGCCTTGCGGCAGCCTAGCAGAGGGCGAAGGCGTCACTCCAGTTGTCAATCGCCCCGGACAGGCATTTACTGTCCGAAAAACAAGGCTGGGAGGCTGAGATGTCCAAAGGATCAATCACGGTAGGCTTGTTTCTGGCGGGCGCCATGCTGGCGGTCAGCGGCGGGGCGATGTCCGCTCAGGCCTACAAATCGCCGAAGAACAGTTTCGGCCAGCCCGACATCGGCGGGGCCTGGTCCAATTCCAGCCTCACCCGTCTGGAGCGTCCCGCTACCTATGGCACGCGTCTGGTCATGACGCCCAAGGAAGTCGCCGACGCCGAGGGCTCCCGTGCGGCCGATGTCGAAAAGGGCAACCGGCCCACCGATCCCAACGCTACGGCCCAGGAGGTCAATGCGACCTGCGACCTGAAGGGCTTCGCGCCCGGCGCCGGCTGCGCCTACAATCAGGGCTTCACCGAACCCGGCGATCTGGTCATGCGCGTGCATGGCGAGCCGAGAACCTCGTTCATCACCTATCCCGCCAACGGCCGGGTGCCGGCGCCGAAAGCCGGCGCCGTGATCACGCAGTCCCGCGTCGTCGTGGGGCCGGCCGAGGGCGAGGACGGGCCGATCGCCGGTCGGGGCGCCGCAGCCGCCGCGGGCGGCGGACGCGGTGGCGCCGGACGCAACCTGGCCGGCCAGTACGACAATCCGGAGAATCGTCCGCTGCCAGAGCGCTGCATCATGTCGTTCGGCCGCTCCACGGGGCCGATCATGCAAGGCCAGCTCTACAACAGCAATTACCGCATCGTGCAGGGCAAGGACTCGGTCGCGATCTGGGTCGAGATGGTCCACGACGTGCGCATCGTGCGCATCGGCGGCACGCACCGCACCGACGGCGTGCGCCCCTATTACGGCGACTCGATCGGCCACTATGAGGGCGACACCCTGGTGGTGGAGACCACCAACTGGCCCCAGTCCCAGGCTCTGAACGGCAGCTGGCAGAACCTGAAGCTGACCGAGAAATTCACCCGCGTCTCGCCCACGCGCCTGCTCTATCAGTTCAAGGTCGAGGACCCGACCATCTGGGACCAGGCCTGGGGCGGCGAGTATGAGTTCGGCAGCACCAGCGGCGTTTATGAATACGCCTGTCACGAGGGCA
>CAZJBC010000155.1:0-7166 GCA_964543805.1 uncultured Brevundimonas sp. | reverse complement strand
CCCCTGACCTTCGCTTTAGGAAAGCG
The DNA here is from genome assembly GCA_964543805.1 of uncultured Brevundimonas sp. Classification (GTDB taxonomy): domain Bacteria; phylum Pseudomonadota; class Alphaproteobacteria; order Caulobacterales; family Caulobacteraceae; genus UBA5005. The sequence continues at coordinate 7,140 of CAZJBC010000155.1, read as the reverse complement.
CTGCTCTATCCTGCTGAGCTACCGGGCCGTCGCGGCCCTTATGACGCCTTGTGCTGATTGGGCCAAGAGGCTGCGCGCGCGGCGGCGCTCGCCCTTGCCGTCATTGAGTTGGCCAGGGCGCCTGCCTATAAACACCGTTCAGTTTCGGGATCGGCGGAGTCGGTGAATGAACAGGCGCAGTTTGATGAGCGGCATGGCCGTGGCGACCTTCCTGGGCGCCGGGCCGGTCCTGGCCCAGCCCGCCCCGGCCAACGGCGGTCCTCTGCCTTCCCTGCGGATGATCAAGTCCAACGGCATCAACATGCGCATCGCCGAGATGGGGACCGGACCGCTGGTCATCCTGGTGCATGGCTGGCCGGAGAGCTGGTATTCCTGGCGCAACCAGATCCCGGTGCTGGCGGCGGCCGGCTATCACGTGGTTGCCCCGGACATGCGCGGCTACGGCAAGACCGATAAGCCGGCGGCCGTAGAGGACTACGACATCAAGCACACAACAGCCGATATCGTCGGCATTATCGACGCCATGGGCCAGCAGAAGGCGATCATCATTGGCCACGACTGGGGCTCGATCGTCTCGTGGAACTGCATGCTGCTCTATCCCGAACGATTCACAGCCCTGGCGGCCATGAGCGTGCCCTATGGCGGACGCGGCAATGCGGCGCCGACGGTCGGCATGCGGCGCAGCTATGGGGATAATTTCTACTACATCCTCTACCACCAGGAGCCGGGCGTGGCGGAGAAGGAATACGACGCCGATCCGCGCGGCCTGCTCAGCCGGCTCTACACCTCACCTGATACGCCGCTGGATCCGCCGACCGTCACCGATCCCAAGCGCTCGGCGGGGGGGTGGATTCCCAGACTGGGCAAGCCCAGGGCCCTGCCGCCCTGGCTGCGCCAGCAGGACCTGGACTACTACGTCAGTGAGTTCACGGCCGCCGGTTTCCGCGGTGGGGTAAATTATTACCGCAACATGGACCGTAACTGGGAGATCACCCCGGAACTGACCGGCAAGACCATTCCCCAGCCGGTGATGTTCATCGCCGGCTCTGAGGACATCGTCATCAAGGGCGCGACGGTCGACAGTCTGACCACCCAGATGAAGCGCGTGGCGACCGATTTCCGGGGCGTCACCTTGCTCCCCGGCGCCGGCCACTGGGTGCAGCAGGAGCGGGCGGCCGAGGTCAATACGGCCCTGTTGTCTTTCCTGCAAAGCCTGAAAGCCTAAGGGCCGGCCTTCAACGAACCATCACAACCTTGCCCTAGCGGCAACCTTGCGGCTGATCTATTCTGCCCGCGGGTGGAGCGCGCCTTCGGGTGCTTATAATTAAAAGACGCCGCGCAGACGGTGGGGGAAACGCGATGAAGTTCTTCAAGCAGCTGTATGTCTGGGTCATCATCGGCGTGATCCTGGGGATCGTGGTCGGTTATGTCTGGCCGGAGTTCGGCAAGGCCCTGCAGCCGCTCGGCGACGCCTTTGTCAATGTGATCAAGATGATCATCGCGCCGGTGATCTTCACCACCGTCGCGGTGGGCATCGCGCGGATGAGCGACCTGGGATCCCTGGGCCGAATCGGGCTGAAGGCGCTGATCTATTTCGAGGTGGTCTCGACCATCGCCCTGTTGATCGGCTGGGCCGTCGCCGTAATCGCCCAGCCGGGCGTCGGCATCGACACGGCCCATGTCTCGGCGGCCGATGTCGCCAAGGTCGTGGGTTATGCAGGCCAGGCCCACGACTACACGGTCGTCTCGTTTCTCACCAAGATCATCCCGACCAGCTTCGTCAGCGCCTTTACCGAAGGCAATATGCTGCAGGTGCTGTTCGTCGCCATCCTGACGGGCTTTGCCTGCTCGCGTTTGGGCAGTTTCGGCGTCAAGGCGGCCGACGCCATGGATGCTGTAGCCAAGGTCTTCTTCTCGATCATCCACATCATCGTCTGGGCCGCGCCGCTGGGGGCGTTCGGGGCCATGGCCTTTACGGTCGGCAAGTACGGCATCGGCACCCTGCTGCATCTCGGCGAGCTGATCGGTCTGTTCTACCTGACCTCAATCCTGTTCGCGGTAGTGGTGCTAGGCCTGATCAGCTGGTTCGCCGGCGGCTTCAACTTCTTCAAGTTCTTCCGATATATCCGCGAAGAGTTCTTCATCGTGTTCGGCGCCTCGTCGTCCGAGGCGGCCCTGCCGCAGCTTATGGAAAAGCTGCAGCGTCTGGGCGTTCCCAAGCCGGTCGTCGGCCTGGTGGTTCCGGCCGGATACTCGTTCAATCTCGACGGCACTAATATCTATATGACCCTGGCCATCCTGTTCCTGGCCCAGGCAAACGGGGTGCATTTGAGCGTCGGGCGGACGCTGGAAATCTTCCTGATCACCATGCTGACGTCCAAGGGCGCCAGCGGCGTGACGGGCGCCGGCTTCATTGTCCTCGCGGCGACCATGCAGCAGGTGCCGGAAATCCCACTGGTCTCGCTGGGCATCCTGGTAGGCATCGACCGGTTCATGAGCCAGTGCCGCGCCCTGACCAACTTCATCGGCAATGGCGTAGCCACTCTGATCGTGGCCCGTTGGGAGAACGCGGTCGACCGCGACGTACTGAAGCGTGAGCTCGACGCCGGCCCAGCGCGGGCCGAGCTGGACGAGGTCACGGAGGCCGAACCCGTATGATCGACCGCCGCGGTTTCGCGGCGGGACTTGGGGCCCTGGCCGCGGGCTGCACGCGCGCCGCGGCGCTGGACCGGCTGTCCGCTGGCGAGCAGGGGCGGGTCAGCGAAGTACGCTCGGGCGAAGTGATCCGGCTCGACAATGGGCTGGAGGTGCGGCTGGCCGGCATCGAGGCGCCCAACGGCGCCGAGCCTCTGAGCGGTCAGGCCCGGGCGACGCTCGCGGCGCTGATCGCGGGCGGAACCGTGCGGTTGCTCTACGGGGGCCTGAAGCGCGACCGCTACGACCGGGCGCTCGCCCATGTGCGAACTGACCGTGGCGGGCGCTGGCTGCAGGGCGAGATGCTGAGCAGGGGTCTGGCCCGGGTGCGCACCTATCCCGACAACCGCGCCCTGGCGCCTGAGATGCTCGAGGCTGAGGCCCAGGCCCGGCGGGCGCGCAAGGGGCTGTGGGCCCTTGCCGACTATCAGGTGCTGCTGCCCTACGAGTGTCCGGGCAAGTCGGGCTTCCAGATCATCGAAGGCCAGGTGACCGGCGTGCGCGACGAGGGCGGAGTGACCGCCGTGGATTTCCTGGGCGGCGGCGCGCGGGCGGAAATCCCCCGCTATGTGGCTTCCGACTTCGCTGCGGCCGGCCGCGGCGCGGCCAGTTTGCCGGGCCGTCTGGCGCGGGTGCGGGGCCTGCTGAGGGACGGAATCGTTCGCCTCGATCACCCTGAAGCCGTCGAGGTCTTGCGCCGGGCCTGATCCTTGGCCAAAACCGGCGCCCGAAAGGCGCGCCCCTCCTTGCTGATTTCTCACCGCCACAAATTCATCTTCATCCACGTGCCGAAGAACGCCGGCCTGTCGATCAGCGCGGCGCTGGAGCCCTATGCCGACAACGCGCCCATGACCCAGGTGCGCCGGTTTCTGTCGCTCATTCCCGTGCCGGAAAATCCGCAGAAGGCCTTTTTCCGGGTGCATGTCACCGCCGCCCAGCTGAAGGTGAAACTGCCGCCCAGGATGTTCGACGGCTATCTGAAATTCGCCGTGGTGCGAAACCCGTACGACCGTCTGGTGTCTTACTATTCGTACCTTACCCAGAACGCGGCCCATCACCGCCACGACCAGGTCAGGGACCTGACCTTCAGCCAGTATCTGAACTACGACGCCGGCCGCATGCAGCGCGGCCGCAGCGATACCCAGCTGTCGTTCGTGGCCGACGGCAGGGGCAAGTTGCTGGTCGATCGTGTTCTGCGGTTCGAAACCCTGGCCGCCGACTTCGCCGCCCTGTGCAAGACCTTGGGCGTCGAGGCCGGACCTTTGCCGGTGGAGAACGCTTCGAAGCGGCCGAGGAAGGCAAGTCCGTACGACGAAAAAGGCGTGCGCGAGCGGGTGGCCCAGCTCTATGGCGCGGATTTTGAAGCCTTCGGCTACGATCTGGAACCGAACCGATAGGGGTTTGCGTGCCGCGTCGGAGCGGTCGATGGGCCCGTGAATTTCTGGAATCAGCAAACGGTTACCGGATTTCCGCGATGGAGCGTCATTGCCCGTGGTAAATTGAATCATGAGCAGCCATGTGACGGCATCGAACGCCCCCTCGATCCTGGTCGTCGGCGCGTCGCGCGGCCTGGGCCTTGCTATGGCCGCGGAGTTCGCGAACAGGGGATGGCGCGTGGTCGGCACGGTTCGCGCGCCCGGAACGCTTCTGCAAGACCTTGCGGCGGGACGCCCCGGCCTGGTCGAGATCGAGACGCTCGACATAACCGACCAGGATCAGATTCTAACGGCGCGGGATCGCCTGGCCGGCCGGCTGTTCGACATCGTCTTCGTCAACGGCGGCGTCGCAAACCGGACGCCCGAGGCCACCATGGCGGGGGTGTCGACCGACGAATTCGTCCATGTCATGGTCACCAATGTGCTCGGCGTCATGCGCGCCGTGGAGGCCTTCGGCGACCTGGCCCGGTCAGGCGGCGTAATCGGCGTGATGTCCTCTGGCCAGGGCAGCATCGCCAACAACACCAATGGCGTGAACGACATCTACCGCGCCAGCAAGGCGGCCCTTAACCAGGCCATGGCCAGCTACGCCGGCCGCCACGCAGGCGATGGCCAGGCCCTGATCCTGATGGCGCCCGGCTGGATCCGCACCGAGCTGGGCGGCATGAACGCCCCCTTCAGCGTCGAGGACGCCATGCCCCAGATCGTCGATGTCCTCATCGCCCAGCAGGACATCCCCGGTCTGCGCTATATCGACCGCAACGGTCAGACTGTGCCTTGGTGAAAATCGGCCGGGCTTCGCGCGCTACTTCCCGTCCACCGAAAACGCCATCAGCAGGTTCTGACCCGAATTGGCCGAGGCCATGACGCCCGGATAGCCCGCGTGCTGGTACATCATGCCGCCGGCGAAGGTCGGGCCGGTAGCGTCGATGGAGCCGCCCTTGGCGCCCTTGACCCCGTTGACGGTGTCGTAGGGCGCAGCCGCGGTGTCGAAGTCCCAGATGACCGCGCCGTTGCGCACGTCGTAGGCGCGGATGTGGCCGTCCAGGGCGCCTGAGAAGGCGATGCCGGGAATGGCGCTGACCGGGGCCGACTGGCCTTGCGTGCAGCGTCGCGGGGCCGGGCAGTCCGGCTTGGGCGTTGGGACCTTCCAGGCGATCTCGCCGGTGTCGATCTTCAGCGCGTTGAGACTGGGATTGCCGTTCGCGCCAGTGTCGGCCAGGGCGACATAGACCTGGGTCTGGTCGGCGGCCATGCCCCATTCGACGCCGCCGGCCGCGCCGCCGCGCCCCAGCTTCACGCGCCAGACGATCTTGCCGTTCTGGTCCGGATCCAGCCCATAGGCCTCGCCGGATTTCTGGCCGGCCAGCAGCATGTCCTTGCCGTTGGCCATCTTTTGCAGAATGGGCGAGGAGCCGAAGTCATGGTCGGGGCCAACGGGGCTGGGGCAGTTGGCGACCGTGCCGCCGCGCGGGCAGCCGACGACGAAGTTGTCGTTCTCGGTGACCTGGTTGGACCATTTCACGTCGCCGGTCTTCAGGTCCATGGCCACGACCGCATCGTCCCGGTTGGTGGTCACGTCGGTGTAGGAATCGCCGGTCGCCACGTAAAGAACGCCGCGCTTGGCGTCGATTGTCGGCGAGGACCACACTGCCGCGCCGGCCGGACCCAGTTGCGGCTGGCCCGGGCGATAGGTGTGGGGCGCATCCTGAATGGTGTAGGTTTTCCACAGCTGATGGCCGGTTTTGGCGTCGATGGCGACGACGCTGCCGCGGAAACTGCAGCAGATGTAGCCGGGCGTGGAGATCGCGACCTCTTCGGACGAAGAGACCGGCACATAGAGCACGTCCTTGTAGAGGGCGGCCGCGCCGGTCAGCATGGCGCGCGGATGGCTTTCCAGTTTCGGGCTGGACCACAGCACCTTGCCGCTGGCCGCATCCAGGGCATGCACGGTCATGGTGAAGTCGCTGATGTAGACCACATAGCCGCTGGGCGATGAGGCCAGACGCGCGACGACGGGGGCTGCCCGCACCGAACCCGGGGCGTCATAGCGCCAGTAGGTGCAGCCGGTCTTGGCGTTGAGCGAATAGACCGTGCCGGTGGTCGAGCCGATGAACAGGCGATCGCCGACCACGGTGACCTGGGTATTCTTCGATCCCGGATAGGCGAAGGTCCATTTGACCTTCAGCTTCGGCACATCAGCTGCGGCGATGCCGGAGGCGGGCTGCAGGCGTGTGTTGGTCAGGTCCGGGCTCCAGCCGTTCCAGGCCGGCGTCAGGCTGATGCGGCCGCCAGCGGGGCAGGGATTGACGATGGGAACCGGGCCGGTGGCCGGGGCGGTGGGCTGCTTGCCGGTCAGGTAGACGGCCAGGGACGTCAGGTCGCCCGGCGCCATGCCGGCGGCCATCGGCTGCATGATGCCGGTTTTCAGCGCCTGCAGGATGGTGTCGGGGCCGAGCGCGGCTAGCGAGGCCTTGGGCGGCGCGCGGTCTTTCGGGTTCACGTGGCAGCTGGCGCAATGGTCGTTGAACAGCGCCTCGCCATGGGGATCGGAGGCGGGCGGCGTCTGGGCCTGCGACAGGCCGGCGGCCAGAGCGGCGGCGGCGATCGCCAGGGCGGCGAAGGCGGAACGGTAGAGCGGTTTCACGGGCGTTTCCCTAAATGCATTTCACCAAGCTATCGGGCCGGGGAGGCGGGGCGTCAACGCCTAAGCTCCAGACGGCACAAAGCCGCCAGACCGGTGACAGGCTGGCGGCTTTGCATCAGACATAATCTCTTCCGCTCGTTCCCGCGAAAGCGGGAATCTAGATCTTTCCAGCGAAGTGCAATCTGGAAAGAACTGGGGCCCCGCTTTCGCGGGGATGAGCGGGAATTATCTAAGCCGCCTTTTGCAGCGACTTGTTCAGGATGGTCACGGCCGCTTCGCGGTCGATCTTTTCGATGGCGGCCACTTCGCGCGCCATGCGGTCGAGCGCCGACTCATAGAGCTGACGCTCGGAGTATGACTGTT
>CAZJBC010000154.1:0-7234 GCA_964543805.1 uncultured Brevundimonas sp. | reverse complement strand
GCCGGCGCGCGCGGTGCGGCCGATGCGGTGGACGTAGGCTTCCGGCACCTGCGGCAGTTCGTACTGCACCACGTGGCTGACCATGGACACGTCGATGCCGCGGGCGGCGATGTCGGTGGCGATCAGGGCGCGCACATCCCCGGCCTTGAACGAGGCCAGAGCGCGCTCGCGCTGGCCCTGGCTCTTGTCGCCGTGGATGGAGGCTGACGAGACGCCGGCCTTTTCCAGATACTGGGCGACCCGGTCGGCGCCGCGCTTGGTGCGGGTGAAGACCAGGGTGCGGGTGAAGGTGGGGTCCTCGAACAGCTCGGCCAGCAGGGCGCGCTTGCGCGGCGCCTCGATGAACAGCACCTGCTGGGCGATCTTTTCGACCGTCGTGGCCGAGGGGGTGACCGAGACCTTGACCGGATCGTTCAGCAGCTCATTAGCCAGCTTTTCGATTTCCGGCGGCATGGTGGCCGAGAAGAACAGGTTCTGGCGCTGGCGGCTCATCTTGGCGACGATCTTGCGGATTGGCGGCAGGAAGCCCAGGTCCAGCATCTGGTCGGCTTCGTCCAGCACCAGGATCTCGGTGGTGGCCAGGTCGGCGTTGCGCTGGGCCATGTGGTCCAGCAGGCGGCCGGGAGTGGCGACCAGCACGTCGAGCCCGCCGGCCAGCGCCTTGATCTGGGCGCCGTACTTCACGCCGCCGAAGATCACCGCGATCTTCAGGTTCAGGTGCTTGCCGTATTCGCGGAAGCTGTCGGCGATCTGGCTGGCCAGCTCGCGGGTGGGGGCCAGCACGACCACGCGGGCGCCATGGCGCGGCGCGGGCTTGGGGTCGAGCAGCAGGCGATGCAGGATCGGCAGGGCGAAGGCGGCGGTCTTGCCGGTGCCCGTCTGGGCGATGCCCAGCAGATCGCGGCCTTCACGCACGGGCACAATGGCCTGGGCCTGGATCGGGGTAGGGACCGTGTAACCCTTGGCGGTCAGCGCCTTCAGAAGAAGGGTGTTCAGGCCAAGATCGGTAAATTGAGTCAAAGGATAGTCTTTCAAATAGGCCAACGGGCGCGCATGGCCGATCGCATCGGTCCTATGGCGCCGCAAGGCGTAACGTTGTTGGAAAGCCCCCGCGTATGGGCGATCTATGGGGTCTCTTCGGCGGCGGTACACAGGCTGGGCACGAGGCCCTCACGCGGCTGTGTCGCCGGATAGCGCGGCGGCTTTCTGACCACTGCGCGCCGCCCCTATCGGCGCTGCAACGCACAAAGTCAAGGAAGGACTTGGGATTGCGCCCGGACAGGCGCCCTGGGGCTAGACGTGCTTGCATCGCCGTTGGTACGTATCAGCCATGGTATGGACTTGCGCCAAGGCTTGCTGGGCGGCCGGACTGGCGGCCAAGCCGCCGGTGATATCGAACTGGGCATTGCGGACAACCTTGCCGTCGTTGCCGAGCAGGAACATCTTTAGCACCCTGCCTCCCGGCTCTTTTAGCTGATCGAAAATGGGCTTGTTCGCGTTATCGGCCGCGTCAAAGTTAATATAGCCGATAATGTAACCGCCGTCGGTCATCCGCGCCGAGGTGGCTGAGGAGTCCTTGGCGTAGTTTTTCCACTCCTGAAGTGTCATGGCCTTTGCGCTATCCACCTGCAGGGCAGCGAATACGCGCTGGACCAGGATCGGAATCCGGTACGAATCCGCCTGGACATCAATCCCCGTAGGCGTCGCGCCATCGAGCTTTCCATCAAGCAGGGTGTAGTCAATCGTTGTAAAGGACAGATCCTGGGTGAGTAACTTGGGTGACCAGTGCATGAACCCACGCATAAGAACCCCACTATCGGACAGCACAAGTTGCGCCGAAGCCGTGGGACCGGGGCTTTCGCCCTTGTTGGCGACACAGCTCCAGTCCGCGAGGGCCGGCGTCGCGGCCGCCAACCCTGCGGTCAGAGCCAGCAGTGTGATGATGCGCATTGGTTCCCCCCGGTCCCGTGTTGCGCGAGTATGAGCACAGCGGATCGGATACGTCACCTGCCGTCGAGAAAACGCCGCTCAGAACACCAGCGGCCGGGACGACGGGCCGGCCGCCGCCGGATTGTGCTCGCAGCGCTGGGCGAAGTTGCCCACCATGGCCTGGGCGTCCGACAGCATCTTGCGGGCCGTGGAAAGGCCCGCCACGCCGCCGGCGATATCAAACTCGCCGGTCGAATGGATCTTGCCGTCGATGCCGATCAGATTGACCTCCAGCATACCCGCCCCGCCGACATCGATGCGTTTGAACAGATCGCCGATCGCCCCGTCCTGGCGTCCGACGGAGAAGGACTGCGGGACATAGGCGTCGCGGCCGCCGGCTGTACCCGCCGCCGCGGCTGCGGCGAGGCGCTCGCCAAACCTCTGCCACTCCGTCAGGGCCGGCTGTCCCTGGCGATCGGTCTGCAGGGCGATGAACAGGCGCGGCGGGCTCGAAGGGGCAAAAGAATCGTAGACCTGGATGGCCTCCAGACTGGCCTTGTCCAGGGCGCCGTCCTTGAGATTGAAGAATAGCGACACGGTCGGCCGGGCCCCGGCCTTGAGCGTCTGTTTCGGCTCCCAGCGCAGTTCGGTGTGCCGGACCCTGCCATCATCGCCGACGATCACCTGGGCATAGACCTGGACATCATAGGCGCCGATGTCGCCCGCCTCGCAGGTCCAGTCCGCGAAGGCGGGGCCAGCCAGGCCCAGGCCCGCGGCGAAGGCGACAAATGTCAAAGCGCGCATTGGCTCTCCCCAGACCCGTTGAGCGCGAGTATGGGCGCAAAGGCGCCGAATGGCCACTGATCTGAACGTCGTTACCTTGAACGGGTTTTTGGGCTGGCCCAGCGGGCGCGTTCCGGTCACAACAGGGAAAAACAACAAGAGAGCGTTCCATGGACCTGACCGGACTGAATCTGAATCCCGCCGCCGACCCGGTCGCCATGGCCCAGGCCGCCGGGGCGTTCGGCGGCGTGCTGCCGGCCGACTACGCCCAGTTCCTGGCCCGGCACAATGGCGGCGAAGGGTTCGTCGGGGCGACCTACATCGTCCTGTGGCAGGCCGGGCAACTGGCCGAATTCAACGACGACTTCCAGGTCGCCGCGACCGCGCCCGGCCTGGTGATGTTCGCCACCGACGGCGGCGAGCAGGGCTTTGCCTTCGATGCGCGCGGCGGCGTGGTGATGATCAACATCACCGCCATGGACCCGGCCGCCGCCAAACCGGTGGGCGGCACCTTCAGCGAATTCATGGACAGGCTGGCGGCCGGCGAGACGGACGTGCCGCGGAACTAGAAGCCGCCGATGCTTCCCATCGAACGCATGCTGGAAGTCTTTTTCGGCTGACCGCTCATGTCAAGGATCGCCCTTGGCGACCGCTGGGCGGCGGCGCTTTGCTCCGTCCTTGACATGACCGGTCGGCCGAAATCATGCTCCGCCAAGCGAACGATGGGCAGGTGTCGCTAGAGGATATCGCCGTGCGGCATTGGATCGGAGCCTGCGCAATACTCGCCCTGCCATTCAAAGCGGTGGCCTTCGCGCCGCCACCTCCGCCACCGCCGACTGCGCCACCCGCGAATATGAGAGGGTTTACCGAGCACGAGCTGGCTACACGGCCAGCGCCAGACACTGGCAAAGCAATTCTGGATGACTTTGCCAAAGAGATTGTGGCATCCCACGTCATACCTCCGCTTGGTTTGGGCGGACCGTATGTGATTCAATATTTTCTTTCTCCGAACGCCGAGTTGCGCGGACTCTGCTCCGCCCAGGAGCTCGAAGTTTTTATGCGAAAGGCGACGGACGGGAAGTTCTATCCGGAATATCGAAGGTTGACCGATGTGTATTGGGTGACGGGCCCGTTATCCGGGCCGCCCGTCGGGGAAGGACTGAAAACAGCCACAGAAGGTTGCCGGTCGACCGTTTCGACGGCGAAGCTTTTCTTCAACCCGGACCTGTTCGATCTGGCCGCCACCTTGACCGACGTTCAGAACGCAACCCGCGCAGCCGCCGGAAACGACCCTTTGAAATATTCACTTTCCTGCGCCGGCTCGTCGTGCGGACAGACAAGGTTGGCTCTGGCCCAGACGAGTATGACGGACCTCTCAAGGATCGAACGTGCTGACTGCGAGGACCGCTCCGGCCAGGACTGCTATGAGCTCAGCTTCGGAGGCCGATCGAAAGCAAGCATCATTAAAATCTGGTTGCAGGACTACATGGGCGACACGCCGCCAAGGTTGACAAAAATCGAGGTTCTACTGTCGAGCTAAGAGGCGCGGCTACGGGACCGCCAGCGCTCGCCACTACCCCGGTATCCGCACCATCATCCGCCAGTAGCCCTTCACGAAGCTCGAGGGCGTGCGACCCGGCTCTTCCAGCACCTCGATTACCGGGAAGCGCTTCAAAATCTCTTCCCACAGCACGCGCAGTTGCAGCTCGGCCAAGCGGTTGCCGACGCAGCGGTGGATGCCGTAGCCGAAGGCCATGTGACTGCGCACCATCGGCCGTTCGATCCACAGCTCGTTCGGCCGTTCGGGGAAGTGTTCCTCGTCGCGGTTGCCCGAGACGTACCACATGGCCACCTTGTCACCGGCCTTGATGGTCTTGCCGTGCATTTCAACATCCCGCTTGGCGACGCGCCGCATATAGGCCAGCGGCGTCTGCCAGCGGATGATCTCTGACACCGCCGAAGGGATCAGCTCGGGATTGGCGCGCAGCTTGGCCATCTGGTCCGGCCATTTGTTCAAGGCATAGAGGCCCCCGGTCATGGACGAGCGGGTGGTGTCATTGCCGCCGACGATCAGCAGAACCAGATTCCCCAGGAACTCCAGCGGCGGCATGTTTTTCGTCTCTTCGCCGTGGGCCAGCATGGAGATCAGGTCGCTCTTGGGCGGGGCGGCCTGCCGCTCGTTCCACAGGCCCATGAAGTACTGCAGGCACTCGGTCAGCTCGGCGCGGCGCTGTTCGTCGCCACCGGGCAGGATCGCGCGGTTCTTGCCCGCGGTGGCCACATCCGACCAGCGGGTCAGCTTTCGGCGGTCCTCGAACGGAAAGTCGAACAGGGTGGCCAGCATCATGGTGGTCAGCTCGATGGACACCAGGTCCACCCAGTTGAACGGAGTGTTGCGCGGCAGGCTGTCGAGCACGTGGGCGGTGCGCTCGCGGATCAGCGGCTCGAAGGATTTCAGGATCGCCGGCCCCACCGCCGGCTGCACGACCTTGCGCTGTGCGTCGTGCTTGGGCGGGTCCATGGCGATGAACAGCTTGAGCGGCATCTCCTCGTCGATGTCGGGCAGCACGATCGACGGCTCGGAGGAAAAGGTTTCGTGGTCGGTGTCGACGGCCATGATGTCGGCGTAGCGGGTGATCGACCAGTAGGGCCCGAAGGGGCTGTCCTTGCAGTAATGCACCGGCGCCTCGGCGCGCAGCCGGGCGAACCGGTCCCACATCGCATCGCGCCGCCAGATCTCGACATCGGTCAGATCAAGCTCATCCAGGTCTATCTCGCTGGCTGGCGGGATCGGCGCATCGCGATCCAGATGTTTCTCGCTCAGCTTGAAGAGCGGAATGTCCTCTTCGCTGGCTGTGGGATGTTCGCCTGAGTCCGCCATCGTCGTACGAGCCTTCTGCCACCGCGAAAGATCAGCTTAGCGCATCTGGTGACCGCCGTTAACCCGTTATGAAACAAGGGTTATGTTGACGTTGGGGAAGCCCAGCACTCAAGCAGCGAAGCGATAGCGCAACGAAAAATGCGTTACCCCAGATTCCGCCCGAACAGCGAATACAGCCGCTCCCAGTGGGTCTCGGCCGCCGGCTTGTTGAAGCAGTGGCGCTTGGGGAACGCGAAGCCGTGTTCGACGCCCATATAGAGCTCGACCTCGCCGTGGGCTCCGGCCAGGTCCTTCTTCATCTGGTCGACCATTTCCATCGGCGCCCAGTGATCGGTCTCGGCGCAGGCGATGTAGAATTCCGCCGGCCCTTTCTTGGCCACCAGGTGCGGGCTGTTCGGCTGGTCGGTGACCAGCTTGACCCCATAGATCGAGGCCGTGGCCTTGACCTGATCGGGCCGGTGACCGCCGGCGCACAAGGCGAAACGGCCGCTCATGCAGTAACCCACGGTCCCCACCCGGCTCGCGTCGGCGGCCGGATCCTTTCCTGCAAAGTCCAGCACGGCGTCGAAATCGTCCAGCACCATGCGGATGGACAGGGTGTTCATCAGCTCGCTCATGCGGATGCGGGTAGGATCTTGCGGATCGGTCGACAGGGCCCCGATCTCCATCACGCCCGAGCGGTAGTAGAGGTTGGGCAGCATGACGTAGTAGCCGACCGCCGCGAACCGGCGGGCCATGTCGCGCAGCTCCTCGCGGATCGCCGGCGCGTCCATCAGGAACACGATCACCGGGTGCGGACCGTCCCGCTCGGGATGGGTGATGAATGTCGTCGTCGCCCCATCCTTGGTGGCGATGTCCAGCTGGCGTTCGATCATGGCGGCCTCCCCCTTTTATAGGTTTTGCCAGCACCAATAGGCGCCCGCAGGGCCGATGTCACGCCGGCGGCGCGGCTGGCGCTCCCAGGGCCTGTTCGCGGGTAAGGCCGACCTGATGCGGATAGGGAAAATGCAGGCCGGCCGCGTCCAGGGCGGCCTTGCAGGCCTTGAGCAGGTCCGGGCCGGTGTCGAGATAGTCGCGGCTGGCGACCCAGCAGACCAGGGTGCAGGTCACCGACGAGGAGTCCAGGGCGGTGACCTTGGACCAGGGCTCGGGCGTTTTCAGCACCCGCGCTTCGGCCGCGGCGCAGGCGCGCAAGACCTCCAGCGCCCGGTCCAGGTCGTCGCGGTAATCACGCCCGAACTTCAGCTCTATGCGGCGCTTGCCGGTGGTGGTGTAGTTGACGATCACCTCGCCGAAAATCTTGCTGTTGGGCACGGTCAGCCTAAGCCCGTCGGCGGCGTCCAGCATGGTGACGAACAGATCGAGCGCCAGCACCGTGCCGGTCCGCCCGGCCAGCTCGACGTAGTCGCCGACCCGATAAGGCCTCAGCATCAGCAGCATGACCCCGGCGGCGACATTGCTCAGCGTGCCCTGCAGCGCCAGGCCCACGCCCAGCGAGGCTGCGCCCAGCACCGCCAGGATCGAGGTCGTCTGCACGCCAAGCTTGGCCAGGATGATGATCAGCCCCAGCAGCAGAACGGTGTAGCGGACAAGCGACGAGCAGAAATTCGCCAGCGTGGTATCGGTCGAGCCCAGCGGGTG
>CAZJBC010000153.1:0-7241 GCA_964543805.1 uncultured Brevundimonas sp. | reverse complement strand
TGCAGTATAAACTGAGCCCGCCCGACGGTTCGCCGCCCCCGCCCGCCAAGTGATCTAGGACTTGCTCCCGCGCGGGTTTGACCGTAACCCGCTAGACCATGATCAAGCACCTTATCGACAAAAACAGGGTCTGGTCGGCGGCCAAGACCAGGGTCGACCCGGATTTCTTCCGGCGCCTGGTCAACCAGCAGACCCCGGAATATCTTTGGATCGGCTGCTCGGACAGCCGGGTCCCGGCCAACGAGATCGTCGACCTCGATCCAGGCGAGCTGTTCGTCCACCGAAACGTTGCCAACCTGGCCCCGCCGCAGGACGCCAACTACCTGAGCGTCCTGCAGTATGCGCTGGAGGTGCTGCAGGTGAAGCATGTGCTGGTCGTCGGCCACTATGGCTGCGGGGGCGTGGCCACGGCCATCGACGGCAAGCGGCACGGGCTGATCGATCACTGGCTGCACCCGATCCGCGAGGTCGCCGCCGAACACCGGCACGAGCTTGAGGCCATCCCCGGCGAGACCGAGCGGCTGAACCGGCTGTGCGAGCTGAACGTGCTGCGCCAGGTGCGCAATGTCGCGACCGACGTCTTCGTGCAGGAAGCCTGGGCGGCGGGGCGCGAGCTGGCCATCCACGGCTGGGTCTATTCGCTGAACGACGGGCTGGTGACCGACCTGAACTGCACCATCACCAGCCCGGCCGAGTGCGAGGTTTTCCAGGCCGCGTCCTGGCCGAAGTAGGCCCCGGCTTGCGTGGCTCCATGGCCGCGGCCGTGGCGGCGCTCGCCCTGACGGGCGGATGCGCGACAAAGCCCAAGACCGACCCGGACCCGGCCTCGCTGTCGGCCTTTTTTGCCGCCCTGACCGCCTTCGCCGACCGGCAGACCATGACCGCGGCCACGGTCCGCCGCATCTTTGAGGCAAGACTCGCGCCGTCGGACAGTCCGTCCACCCAGTCGTTCCTGCCGCTGAACCCGGAAGCGCGTTATCCCGTCGATCTGCTGGAGCTGTCCACAACGGACGCCGGCGTCCAGCTGGATCTGTTTCTTGGCGGCCGCTGCATCACGCTGGGCGAAG
Organism: uncultured Brevundimonas sp.; assembly: GCA_964543805.1. Taxonomy (GTDB): domain Bacteria; phylum Pseudomonadota; class Alphaproteobacteria; order Caulobacterales; family Caulobacteraceae; genus UBA5005. The sequence continues at coordinate 6,174 of CAZJBC010000153.1, read as the reverse complement.
TCGAAGGCGAATACGGCAAGGGTGGGACGGCCGCCGCGATTCCCGATTTCGGCGGCAGCGAACGGGCCTACCAGCTGCCGGCGACGGCCCACGGCCGGCCAACCGGCCTGAACTATCAGCTGGCCTTTGAGTTCCTGGGCGCCGGCCGCTGCGTCACGCAGATCACCATCAGCCATCAGCCTCTGGCCTCTGCCCACCGACCCTAGCCGGTGTTGATCCGCACGCGCGCCTTGACCCGCTTGCCGTCCGCATCCACCACCGACAGGTCATAAAACCCCGCCGACGGCGGCCTCCAGGTGGCCCGGCCGGTGAGGGGATCGGGCTTGATCTCATCCCCGTCGACATACCAGTGCAGGCCCTGGCCGGTCGCGGACAGGACCAGACCGCGGGCCTTTGGCCCCACCGCGTCCACCGACACCGCCGCCCCGTCCGGCGGGAAGATCAGGTGCGGCCCCGTCTGGCCCGGACGATCCAGCTGCACCAGGGCGCTGGGCGCGCCGCGCGGGGCGATGGAGGCGGGGGCCGCCCCCTTGGCGCCCAGAATGTCGGCGGCGTCAAACAGCAGGGGCAGGGCCGCGTCACGTCCGGTCAGGTCGCCCCGCGCGCCGCCGTCGGCCCGGCCGGTCCAGGCGATGATCACATAGCCGCCCACGACCCCGGCGGCGACCGCGTCGCGAAAGCCGTATGAGGTGCCGGTCTTGAAGGCCATGCGCGGGCCGCCCACCGTCAGGGCGGCCGGAATGCGCCCCTGTGGCGCCGGGCTTTCGCGCAGGATGGCCAGGATCGACTCGGCCGACCCCTGGCGCAGCAGGCGAACCCCCGAGCGCCGGCGAATGCGCGCCGCATCGGCCTCGGTCCAGGCCAGCGGCTTGGCCAGCCCGTCGTCGGCCAGGGCGGCGTAGAGCAGAGCAAGATCGCGCAGGCTGATGCCCTCGCCGCCCAGGGCCAGGGCCAAGCCCGCCTGACGCAGATTGGCCGAGGGACGGACCAGGGATACCCCCGTCGCCTCGATGCGATGCTGGAAACTCTCGGCGCCGACGCGATCGAGAATGGCGACCGCCGGCACGTTCAGCGAATGGGACAGCGCCTCGCGCACCGTGACCTTGCCGTGGAAAGTGCGGTCGAAGTTCTCCGGCTGATAGTCGCCGAACCGGCGCACCTCGTCGTCGATCAGGGTGTCTGGCGCGGCGATGCCGTCGTCGAACGCCATGCCGTAGATGAAGGGTTTCAGCGAAGAGCCGGGCGAGCGCAGGGCCCGCGTCATGTCGATCCAGCCGCCTGCCCGGTCCAGCCCCGCCGAGCCCACCGCGGCCCGCACCGCGCGGCCGTCCACCTGCACGACCAGCAGGGCTGCGGTGGTCTGGGCCCCCTGCCCGGCCGCCGCCTCGGCGACCAGGTGTTCCAGGCGCTGCTGCAGGCCGGCGTCCAGGGTGGTGACAACAGTCGCCTGGGACTTGGGCGCGGCGGCGGCGGCCTGGCCGGCGGCATGCCAGGCCAGGGCCGGGAAGGGGCTGCGGTGCGGCAGAATCTCGCCGCCCGCCTCGGCGGCGTTCTGCGGCGAGAACTCGCCGATCCGCACCAGCTTTTCGGCCACCCCCTGGCGGGCGGCGCGGGCGATGGCCGGTTTGCGGTCGGGGCGGCGGGCTTCCGGAGCCTGGGGCAGGGCGATCAGCAGGGCCTGTTCGCCGGCGGTCAGGCTCGACGGCTCATGGCCGAAGTAGGACAGGCTGGCGGCGCGCACGCCCTCCAGATTGCCGCCGTAGGGCGCCAGGGTCAGATAAAGCGCGAGAATATCCCTCTTGCTGTAGCGGGCCTCCAGCTGCAGGGCGCGCAGCATCTCGACCAGCTTCGAGCCGATGTTGCGGGGCCGCGGCTCCAGCAGGCGCGCCGTCTGCATGGTCAGGGTCGAGGCGCCCGAGCGGATCCGCCCATGGGTCGCGGCGCTGGCGATGGCGCGGAACACCGCCAGGGGATCGACGCCCGGATGCACCCAGAACCGCGCGTCCTCGACCTTGACCAGCCGGCGCACGAACACCGGATCGGTGCGGGACAGATCCGCCCGGATCCGCCAGCGCCCGTGCTCCACGGGCAGGGCTCGCAGCCACACGCCATTGTGGTCCAGCGCGACCGGCGACGAGCGCTCGCCGCGCGCCATGTCAGGCGGCAGGACGGCGTCCAGCGCGACAAGCAGCGACTCTGCCGCCAGCAAGGCCATCAGGCCGATGAGGATGCGGCGGACCAGCCGGTCCCCCAACGCAGGCCCGCTCATGGCCGGGCGGCGATCACCACGCGGCCGCCGTCGGTGCGGGCGTTGACCTGCGGGCGGTACATGTCCTTGGCCTCGGCCCCCGGCAGGTAGAAGTCGCCCGGGGTTACCGCGCGGGCGATATAGGCGACTGTGAAGCCCTTGTTGGGCGCCACATCCAGGGCCGCGACATAGCGGTCGTCGCGCTTTTCCTGAACGTTCACGTCGCTGATCTCGCCCAGGAACCGGTAGGGTCCGTCGTGGGCGCGCGCATCCTCGTCGGCGTTTCGCGTCGGCGTATGGGCCGCATCGTCCGGCCCCAGCACGGTCTCGATTTCCCACCCTGCCGGCAAGGCGTCGTCGATCACCGTCAGGATGGTTCGCCCCTGCGAGGACGATCCCGAGATGCGCACAATCATCCGGTCGCCCTGCATCATGCTGCGCGGATTGGCGGTCGCCCCGCTCATGGTGAAGTAGGATTTCGACAGGCTCAACCCCTGGGCATGGGCGGCGGGCGGAGCGATGGGCGTGCCGCGCACGGTCACGGTCCGCCAGAGCGGGCCCGTCCCCTGGTTGGTGAACCGCGAGGCCTGCAGCAGGCCGACGCCCCAGCGCGGCTGGCCGGCCACGTTCGGAATGACGATGGCGCCCGAACCGCTGGCCTGGACCTTGACCGGTCCCGACGATTTCAGCATGGCGGCGGCCGCCTGCAGCAGGCGGGCCTGCTCCTGGGTGTTGAGCTGGTCGGGCGCCTTGACCACGCCCTCGAGCCGGCTTTGCACGCTGCGGGCCAGATCATCCTCGCCCGCCTCATAGGCGTAGGTGATGATGGCGGCGGTGTCGCGCATGGGGCTCTGGTACCAGTCCCATGCATCGACATAGCCTAGCGACTGGATGGCCGCCTTCATGGCCGAGTGGGCCCGGGCGTGGTCGCCCATCATGGCCAGACCGGCGGCCACCTGAGCCCGGGCGATCGGCTGGGAGTCGTTGGCCATCTCAGTGTCGTGCCACCAGCGCAGGCCGGCCAGATCGCCCTGCCCGGCCTTGGCCAGCACATAGAGCGCATAGGCCGAGGCGCGGCTGCGCATGTCGTGGGTGGCCATCGAGCGGGCCGGGGTGTTGAAGATCCAGAAGGATTCATAGCTCAGGCGATAGGCGACGGAGGAATAGCTGTCCGGCCGTGAGACCTGGCGCATGGCCCCCAAGGCGCGGTCGATTGCCTCCTGCGGCACCCGCGCGCCGCGCGCCTTGGCCTCCAGCAAAAAGTCTGTTGCGTAGGCGCCCAGCCAGGGATCGGCCTCGGCGTCGCCCACGGTCCAAAGACCAAAGGCGCCGTCCAGGCTCTGGCGGCCGAGCAGGGTCTGCACGGCGTTGTCGAGACCAGGCGAGGAGACCGGCGACGGCGTCGAACCCAGACGGTCCGAATAGAGCAGCGGATAGGCGGTGGAGACGATTTGCTCGGTGCAGCCGTACTGATAGCCTTCCAGGGCCATGGCCACCGCCGCCGGGTCAAAGCCGCGGAACGGCGAATAGCTGACGTACATGGTCACGCTGCCCGGTTGCAGGCCGTTGAGCAGTTCAGGCGGCGGGGTATAGCTTGCGCCAGCGGGCTGCTGATCGACATAGGTGGTGACGCCCGGACCCCAGCCCAGGCGGGTTTGCAGCGGATAGGATTTGCTGGTCGAAAACTGCGGGCCGGTCACCGACATGTCCACCTGGCCGATGCCGGCGCGGTTTGGCCCCGCGACATCGATCATCCGGGTGGTCCTCTGACCGACGGCCAGGGCGACCAGCTGTTTGACCTGGGCGAACAGACCGCCCGAGGCGGTGACGCTGGCCTGGTACTGGCCGGCCTTGCCCTCGAGGTTATGCAGCTCCAGCGTCGCCTGGGCCTTGTCGCCCGGCGCCAGGAACCGCGGCAGGTTGAGATCGGCGACCACCGCCTCGCGTACGGTCATCGGTTTGGCGGTCGAGCCCACGGCCTTGTCGGTCCAGGCCACCGCCATCAGGCGAAGCTCGCCGTTGAACAAGGCGGCAGGCATCTTGACCACGGCCTTGCCGTCGGCGCCGGTGGTGACCACGCCCGACCAAAGGGCCACGGTCTTGGTGGGCGTGACCGTCAGGCCCTCGCCGCCGATCTCGTCGCCGCCGAAGTCGACATTGGCCGGAGCGCCCAGGTTGGCGTTGAGCAGGCGGGCATAATCGTCGCGGTAGTCGACGGTCAGGGCCTTCTTGCCGAAGTACCATTTGGCCGGATCGGGGCTGTCGAACTTGGTCAGGCGCAGAATGCCTTCGTCGACAGCCGCCACGGTCACCCGGGCGTGTTCGCCCAGGCCCATGCCGCTGACCTTCACGGGCACGGAAATCTCGGTGCGCGAGTCAAGCTTGGCCGGCGTGCCCAGGGCCACCGCCAACTTGCGGTCCTTGGGATCGAGCGGGATGTAGGCCACGCCCATGGCCCGGCGCGGGGTCGGCACGCGCGTCGGATCGCGCGGCTGGATCACCGAGACCAGGGCGTAGGCGCCGCCGCCCCATTCGCCGTCCGTGCGGAAGGTGACGCTGCCGCCGTTGGCGCCGATGGTGACCGTGCGCAGTTCAATGACGTGATCGGTGGCGATGGCGATCTGAGCCTCGCCGGCATAGGGCGCCTTTATGTTGAGGGTGACGGAATCCCCCAGGTTGTGCGGCTTGTCGCCGGCGGTGACGCGGACCATGTCCGGCGCATCGCCTTCGCGCGCCGGAGAACCCCAGCCGGAGGTGAACTTGATGATGGTCCTGGCGCCGCCGGGGCCTTCCAGCTCGAGGCGATAGTCGCCCCAGCCCAGCGAGTGACGCACCACCAGGCTCTGGGCCGCGCCGATGGAGCCGGTTCCTTCCGCCGCCGCCACGTCGCTCGTGTTGCGCCGCCATTGCCAGCGGCCGTCCTGCTGGAACCAGTTGTAGTTCCAATTCTCCTTGATCAGCGTCAATTTGACGCCGGTCGCCGCGATGCGCTGGCCGGCGCCGTTGACCGCCAGGATATCGAAGGCGAAGGGATGATCGGCGCCGCGGGTTTCGGTCTCGTCGATCTTGACGCCGAGATAGACCGGCTTGGGCCGCACCTTCAGGGACACGCTTTCGCGCACCGGCCGGCCGCCCGGCTCGAACACCGAGGCGGTGACGATGGCCTTCAGCGGCACGGCCGTATCGCCCCCGGAACTGGCGGCGACCGACAGCACCGCGTGGCCGGCGCCGTCGGTGACGGTGGAAATGACGTCGCCGACCTTTTCCGGATAGGACGTCTGCTCGTCGCCGAACTGGTAATCCTTGTACTGCGGGAAGGGATTGGGGTCGGCGGCGATGCGCGCCTCGCCCTGGGTCTGCAAGCCCGCGCCCGGCGCGCCATAGAGGAAGCGGGCGGTGATGTTCACCGCGCGCGTCTCGCCGGCCACGACGGGTCGGTCAGCGGCGCCATCCGCCTCGACGGCCAGGCGCTGGGGCACGAAATCCTCGACCGAGAAGCTCATCTCGCCGGAGGGGCGGTCAACGCCGTCCATCTCCAGCGTGGCGCGCCAGCGGCCGCGCGGGGCGCTGCGCGGCAGGGAGATATCCTGGGTCACATAGCCCCCGGCCGCGCGATCGAACTTGTAGCGACCGAACTCGACGCCGGAGGGACGATAGACCACCAGCTCGCCCTTGTGGTCGGGCTCGGCCAGGGCCGAGCGGCCGCGAACCAGGGCGACGATGTGGGCCGTCTCGCCGGGCCGGTAGATGCCGCGGTCAGCATAGAGATAGCCGTCGACCACGGTGTCGGCGTGGCGCCCGTCGGTGATCGATCCGGCCGCATCGACCCGCCCGCCGACGCCCTGCCGCGACAGATCGACCGGCGAGCGTTCCAGGTCCAGCACCGCCAGATCGCCCTGGGCGCCGTAGGCCATCAGCATCTTGGC
>CAZJBC010000152.1:0-7254 GCA_964543805.1 uncultured Brevundimonas sp. | reverse complement strand
GGCGCAGCGCCGGCGGCGGCAGGCGCGCCCGGCCGCGGGGGACCTCCCGGCGGCATTGGCGGCGCCTCGGCGCCCGGCGAGGGCCCCAACGACTGCACCTATTCGTTCATCTATTCAGCCGGCGAGTACGAGAACATCCCCTCGCCGGACTCGCCCATGGCCACCCGTTACGGCTGCTCGCCGCGCGAACAGAAGGCGGACATCGTCGATCCCAAAAAGGGCTATGTGTTCGACAGCTCTCGCCAGGATCCGGGTCAGGACAGCTGGGGTCACTATCCCCGGTCCGGCCGGGCGCTGGAGTGGGTTTATCCGAACTGCCGCGACGGCCTGCTGGTCGCCGACTTCTCCAAACTCTCCAAGGGACACACCGAGGGTTATGAGCCCAACGTAACCGAAGAGATCATCCGCCTGGCGCTCACGGCCAAGGGTGGAAAGATCGCGAACGGTTCGTGGAGCCCGCCGGCCGCTCCGGCCCCCGCGGCCGGACGCGGACCCGCTCCGGGCGCTGCGCCTGGCGCCGGTCGTGGCGGCGCGCCGGGCCGCGGCGGCTAAGCGGCGTAACGGGCCGGGACCGGTCCTGGGGCGCGCCCTGGGACCGGACGTCCGGCCGATGCGCCTTTTGCCGTCCTTGCAATCCATTCCCCTGGGGAGAGATCCAGACATGAAACGTTCAATCCTGATGGCCGGCGCGATGTTCGCAGCCCTGGCCGTATCCGCCGGCGGGGCCTCCATGGCCCAGCAACCGGCGGCCTCCAAGGCGCCGGCCAAGGCCGCGCCAAAAGCCGCTTCGACGGCTGCTCCGAAATCCGCCGCCGCTCCGGCGCGCGCGGCGGCCGGCACGCCGGCGGCGCACATGCTGATGGGCGTCAATTGCGATGCCCCGCCGGCCTACCACTGCCCCGATGAAATGTGTGACAGCTCGATCATCACCCAGCCGGGCAACACCGTGGAAATGAAGACCCGCCGAACCTATTTCCTCGACTGTCCGACTGGCTACAAACCGGGCGACAAGGTCAATGTCGTCCTGTCCCTGCACGGGGCCGGCTCCTACGCCAACTGGAACAGGATGTACTTTCCGGCCGTCGACGTGAAGGACAAGTACAAGCTGGTCATCATCACGCCGGGTTCGCCGACGCGCACCTGGAGCGAGGCGGATGACGACTACCTGCACAATATCGTCGATGATGTGGTCGGCACGGTGGGCAAGAAGAACGTCGAGCACTTTATTCTGGACGGCCACAGCCAGGGCGGGATCACGGCCACGCGCCTGGTCTGCACCCCCTATTTCCGTGACAAGGTGGACGTGAAGGTCAGCCTTTCGGGCGGCCGTCTCGGCCCCAGCACGCCGGCCAACCGCGGCTTCGGCGGCGCGGGCGGCGGCGACCAGCGGCCGATCTATCAGCAGGATCCGAAGAACCCCCCACCGGCCGCTCCGGCGCGCGGCGGAGGCCGTGGTCCGGCTCAGGGCGGCGCGCCCGGCGGAGCGCCCGGCGGTCGCGGCGGCGCGCCCGCGGCTGCGGCTCCGGTCGGCGGCGACTGTGACTATTCCTATATCTTCTCGAACGGTGAATTCGAGTCGATCCCGGGCGATACTTCGCCGATCGCGGACAAGTATCACTGCGGCAAGCGGGTCCGGCAAGCCGACGTGATCGATCCCAAGAAGGGCTATGTCTGGGATTCGTCCCGTCAGGACGCAGGCAGCGATGGCTGGGGCCATTATCCCCGCTCGGGCCGCGCCCAGGTCTATGTCTTCCCCAAATGCAACGACGGCCGCGTGGTCGCCGATGTGGTGAAGCTGGGTAAGGGTCACACCGAAGGCTATGAGCCGAACATCACCGAAAAGATCATTGCCCTGGCCGTCTCCGCCAAGGGCGGCAAGATCAAGATCGGCGCGTGGGACCCGCCCGCGCCGCCGCCGGCCCCCACGGGCCTGGGCATCCCCGGCGCCAATCCCGGCGCCCGCGGGCCCGCCGCTCCGGCTCCGGCCCGCGCGGGAGCTGCTCAGCCCAAGTAGGGCGAGCGAGGATCGTGATGGAAATGCAACGCCCGCGGGAAACCCCCGCGGGCGTCTTGCTGCGACTCGCCGCTCGTGACATTGCAGCGTTCTCTCAAAATCGGAGATTTGAACCGCATGACCTGTGACGCCAACCCCATCTTGCCGCCGCGAAACCGCGGACGGGGATGCGTGGCGTCCGGCATGTCCGGCTCCGTTGCGTCCCAGTGCTCGAGAAAACGCAAAAGCTAGGCGACGCGTCCCGACCCGGGGCCGTCGCGCCCCCGGGAATTTCATCATGTTGACCTTGTTCCGGCGCCCGAAGACGCGGCCGCCGACTCATCTCAAAGCCGCCCCCGCCCGCGCAATTCCGCGCGAGCCGTCGGCCCTGCTCGCCTTCCTGGCCGGTGAATTCGCCGGCGAGATCGCCGGCCTGTGGCCCGCGCCCCACACCGCTTTTCTGCTGGCGCCCGCGCCGCGGCGGCACCTGGCGTGCCTGGGCCTGTCGCTGAAGTCGAACGCGGTGGCGCCAGCCCTGGAAGGCTCGCTGCGCCAGGCGGTGCGCGGCATTGCGCCCGCGTCCCCCGCCGGCCTGGTCCGCGCGCTTGGCCGCCTGGGCGAGACGGCCTGGAGCGCCGGCGACTATGGCCTGCTGCTGAACCAGCTGGCTGATCCGCAGGCGGCCAAGGTGCTGAACCACGCCGAGGCGATCAGCGCGCGCAAGGTGCGCGTGCTGGCCAGCCTGCCGGGCGCCGTCGCCTGCGCGGGCGCGGGCAGGTTCGCCCTGACCGAAGATCAGGGCGCCCTGCTGGCTGAATGCTACCAGGGCCTGGTGCGCCGCGAGGGCGAGGCGGCGGCGACGGAGCTGGCCCGCCGCTGGGCGCTGGCGTCAACGCCGGCCGCCCTGTTCGAGCGGGTATCCACCGACCTGGTTCCCCGCGCCAGCGCCCCGCCCCACCCGGGCACCCCGCGGCTGGTCCCTCTGGCCACGCGCAAGGCCATGGCCGACGCGGGCCGGCGCTATCGCAACTGCCTGGCCGGGCGCGTGCTTGACGACTGGAGCCACTATTATGAATGGCGCGGTCAGCCCGGGGCGATCGTCTGCATCTCGCGCGATCCCCTGTTCGGCTGGCGCCTGGACGAGGCGCTGGGCCCGCAGAACGCCCTGCTGGCGTCCGCGGTGCGCGACGCAATCGAGGTAGAGCTGCGGGCCATGAACGTGCATCTGGGCCGCAGCGCCTGGCAACTGCGCGCCCTTGTCGACCAGGCCAGCCGTGAACGCTTCGCCCTGCCGCCGGCTGAGGAGGCCCGTGACGAGGCGTTCGGGATCTAGTTCTGCAAGGCTCTCGGCGGGACCGGATCCGGCCCGGACCCGCCGAGCGCTGCGCCTATGGCCTCGATCATGGCCGGCCCTTCGGTCTTGTCGATCAGGAAGGTCAGGGACGAGCCGGACAGGATCTGGAAACTGACCAGCATGCGGGCGGGATCGGCCGAGGTGACGGTCCAGCGCGATGTCGTCAGAGCCTCCACCTGACCCACATGACCGGGGGCCGGCATCTCGGGGCCCAGCACATGGCCGGCGGCGATGATCAGCTGGCCAATGTCGCGCCGCCGCATGGCCACGCGCACCGGCCCGGTGGGATTGGGAAACTCCAGGACGATCGACTGGCCGTCCGGCTGGACGTGCACCTGCAGCGGCCCGTCCATCAACGGCACCGCTACGGGTCCTTCGTTCGGCGTGTCACGGTCCATGGCGCGGGTCCTTCAAGGGGCAGGCCCGCCTTCCTAGGGCCTTTTTGTCTCCGAGGGAATCGCCTGAACCGTCAGCGCCATATGCGGACACCGGCCTGTCGGTTTTGATGTCGCTCGAGCGGGGCCTTAAAATCTCCGCAACCGATCCCTATCTTGCACCGTTGAGGGGGGCGATGCTGGCGCAGGCCAGGCTCGCCCGATCGGTACGGAGGGTAAGATGGCCAATACAACTGCGCTCAGCGTCATGTCGCCAGATGGGGGCCTGTCGCGCTATCTGACCGAAATCCGCAAGTTTCCCATGCTGACCCGGGACGAGGAATTCATGCTGGCCAAGCGCTGGCGCGAACATGAAGACCCGCAGGCTGCTCACCGACTGGTCACCTCGCACCTGCGCCTGTCGGCCAAGATCGCCATGGGTTATCGCGGCTACGGCCTGCCCATCGAGGAAGTGATTTCCGAAGGCAATGTCGGCCTGATGCAGGCGGTCAAGAAGTTCGAGCCGGACAAGGGCTTTCGCCTGGCGACCTACGCCATGTGGTGGATCCGCGCCTCGATCCAGGAATACATCCTGCGCTCCTGGTCGCTGGTGAAGATGGGCACGACGGCGGCGCAGAAGAAGCTGTTCTTCAACCTGCGCAAGGCCAAGAGCGAGATCGCCGCCCTGCAGGAAGGCGACCTGCGTCCCGAACAGGTCAGCCAGATCGCCACCAAGCTGGGGGTGCTGGATGAGGAAGTCATTTCCATGAACCGGCGCCTGGGCGGCGGGGGCGACGCGTCCCTGAACGTGCCCATGCGCTCGGATGGCGAGATGGAATGGCAGGACTGGCTGAGCGACGATGAACAGGTCAGCCAGGAAACGGCCCTGGCCAACTCCGAAGAGGCCGGCATCCGCTCAAGCCTGTTGCAGACGGCCATGGCCGAGCTGAACGACCGCGAACGCCACATCCTGACTGAGCGGCGGCTGAAGGATGACCCCACAACCCTGGAAGAGCTGGCCACCGAATACGGCGTCTCGCGCGAACGCGTGCGCCAGATCGAGGTGCGGGCCTTCGAAAAGCTGCAAAAGGCCATCCGCGCGGCGGCGGAAGACAAGAACCTGCTCGATGCTTAGGTTTGGCGTGTGAGTTCAGCGGCGCGCCAAGCGTGCGCAGAAGCCCGGCCGCCAGCCTAGGCCGCGTCCGCCGGCAGCCAGTGCCACAAAGCAACGCAGCCGGCTTCGACTTCAGGCCGGGACAGGCGGCCGGCGGCGACCTGGGCGTCGAGAGTCGATTTCAGCCGCTGGGCGGCGGCGGCCAGTTTTGCATCGCCGATGGCGTTGGCCACGGCGGACAGGTCGGCGGCCTGGGCCAGCATGGACCGCAGGGCCTGACGCGGATCAGTCTCCAGGGCGCCGACAGCCGAGCGCAGGATACGCACCGCCTGTTCGATCCGCCCGGCGGCGGGGGTGACCATCTGGTCGGACTTGCGCTTGCGCGGGCCCTGATAGTCGCCGGAGTTAAACCGGCGGCGGTCCGGTCCGATGTAGCGGACGGCCTCCACCCAGTCGCGAGATTTGAGCGTCACCGCATCCAGCCGGCGGACCAGGTCCTTGATAGTGAAGGGCTTGCGCAGGAATTCGTGCACGCCGGCGTCGCGGGCGCCGATGATCGAGCTGGCCGTGGCCTCGCCCGTGACCATGATCACCGGCGCCTGGCGGCAGCCCAGGTCCGAGCGGCGCAGCTGGCGGACAAAGTCCAGGCCGTCCAGCATAGGGCCGGTAAGCTCGGTGAAGATGATCTGCGGATCATCGTCGCGGGCCGCGCTCATGGCGCCCTTCAGCGTCGCCTCGACCCGAATGTAACGGCCGCCCAGGTCCTTGAGCAGCTCCTGCAGCAGGCGCGCCGAGGCCGGGAGGGGATCGACCACCAGCACCCGCTCCAGATGGCGGGCGTATTTCTTGGTCGCGGGTCCTTCGGCGTAGAGCAAGATCGGGTGTTCCCTAAGGTAAGGAACGACCATAATCCCAGGTCCGTAAACAAGGGCCTTACGGCTCAGCCTGCGACACTTTAGCCCACAAAGGGATCGCGCATCAGGATGGTGTCCTCGCGCTCGGGGCTGGTGGACAGCAGGGCCACGGGCGCGCCGATCAGCTCCTCGATGCGGCGGACATATTTGATTGCATTGGCATTGAGGTCCTTGAACGAGCGGGCGCCGGCGGTGCTCTGGGTCCAGCCCTCGAGAGTTTCATAGACCGGCTCGGCGGCGGCCTGGTCCTTTAGGCTGGCGGGCAGATAATCCAGCACCTGGCCACCGATCCTGTAGCCGGTGCAGATCTTCAGCTCGGCCAGACCGTCCAGCACATCAAGCTTGGTTAGGGCAATCCCGTCGATGCCGTTGATGGCCACCGACTGGCGCACCAGCACGGCATCGAACCAGCCGCAACGGCGCGGACGGCCGGTATTCACCCCGACCTCGCGGCCGACGGTGGACAGGTGGGCTCCGATCTCGTCGAACAGCTCGCAGGCAAACGGGCCCTCGCCGACGCGGGTGGTGTAGGCCTTGACGATGCCCAGCACATAGCCGGCGCCCTTGGGGCCCATGCCCGATCCCGCCGCGGCCTGACCGGCGACGGTGTTGGAGCTGGTGACATAGGGATAGGTGCCGTGGTCGACGTCGAGGAAGGCGCCTTGCGCGCCCTCGAACAGGATGCGCTTGCCGCCACGCACCGCCTGATCGAGCAGCCGCCAGGCCGGTTGAACGAAAGGCAGGATTTTCGGGGCGATGGCCAGCAGGGAATCGCGCAGTTCGTCCCCATCGACGGCGGGCAGGCCCAGGCCTTTGCGCAGCGGCGCGTGGTGGGCGAGCAGGCGCTCGATCTTGGCGTCCAGGGCGTCGGCGTCGGCCAGGTCGGAGACGCGGATCGCTCGGCGGCCGACCTTGTCTTCGTAGGCGGGGCCGATGCCGCGCCCGGTGGTGCCGATCTTGGTGATGCCGCCGTTGCGGCCCGAGGCGGCGGCCTCGCGGGCGACGTCCAGCTCGGGGTGAACGGGCAGGATCAGGCAGGCGTTGTCGGCGATGACCAGGATGTCCGGGTTAATCCGTACGCCCTGGGCTTCAATCTTGGAAATTTCTTGCAGATGCTTCATTTGCGCCGTTTAAAGTGGTAGCGCCATCTGTAAAGCAAGTGGCGGATGCGTTTTACGCATTCACCACAAATATTTATAATCAGTCTTATGCAAATACGCCTGATCCCTTTAAGCCTACGATGGAAGTTTTGCTCTCAGGATATTCGGCTGGCTCACATTTGCCTGAAGTGTTTCGATTGACTTTTTCCGCTGCACCCGAGAACAAGGCTGAGGTTACACCAGGACAATTCACTATAAATTTCAGCGGACAATTTGACGTTATACAACGCGTAGTGATGGGTATTGATCTTCAAGGCTATGTAAATTTGACCGATAAATCAGAAAAAATATTAAAAATTTATCGCGATCAACTAGTGACCTTTTTGACTGCGAACAGTAGATCGG
>CAZJBC010000151.1:0-7264 GCA_964543805.1 uncultured Brevundimonas sp. | reverse complement strand
GGCAAGATGGTCGCCGAAGATCCCTCCTTCACCGTCCACACCGACCAGGAGTCGGGACAGACGATCATGAAGGGCATGGGCGAGCTGCACCTGGACATCAAGGTCGACATTCTGCGCCGCACCTACAAGGTCGACGCCAATATCGGCGAGCCGCAGGTGGCCTATCGCGAGAGCCTGGGTAAGAAGACCGAGATCGACTACACCCACAAAAAGCAGACGGGCGGCACCGGCCAGTTCGCGCGCGTCATCATCACCTTTGAACCGGGCGAAGCGGGCACGGGCTTTGTGTTCGAATCCAAGATCGTCGGCGGCGCCATTCCCAAGGAATTCATTCCGGGCGTGGAAAAGGGCCTGACCAGCGCCAAGGAAAACGGCCTGCTGGCCGGCTATCCGGTCATTGACTTCAAGGCGACCCTGACCGACGGCAAATTCCACGACGTCGACTCATCGGTGCTGGCCTTCGAAATCGCCTCGCGCGCCGCCTTCCGCGAATTGAAGGAAAGGGGCGCGCCCAAGCTGCTCGAGCCGATCATGAAGGTTGAAGTGCTGAGCCCGGATGACTACCTGGGCGATGTCATCGGCGACCTGAACAGCCGGCGAGGACAGATCCAGGGCACCGAAACCCGCGGCAACGCCCAGGTGGTCACCGCCTACGTTCCGCTGGCGAACATGTTCGGCTACATCGGCAACCTTCGCGGGATGAGCCAGGGCCGCGCGTCGTTCTCCATGACTTACGACCACTATGAGCCGGTGCCGCAACACGTCGCCGACGAAATCATCAAGAATCATTAGACCCACCCCTAACCAGAGGACAGGCCCGGACAGGGCTGGAGCTTGAATGGCCAAAGAGAAATTCAACCGTAACAAGCCGCACTGCAACATTGGCACGATTGGTCACGTTGACCATGGCAAGACGACGCTGACGGCGGCGATCACCACGGTGCTTGCCAAGTCTGGCGGCGCGACGGTGAAGTCGTACGCGGACATCGATGCTGCGCCTGAAGAAAAGGCGCGCGGCATTACGATCAACACGGCGCACGTGGAATATGAGACGGCCAACCGTCACTATGCCCACGTCGACTGCCCGGGCCACGCCGACTATGTGAAGAACATGATCACGGGCGCGGCGCAGATGGACGGCGCGATCCTGGTGGTGAGCGCTGCTGACGGCCCGATGCCGCAGACCCGCGAGCACATCCTTCTGGCCCGTCAGGTGGGTGTGCCCGCCCTGGTGGTGTTCATGAACAAGGTGGACATGGTCGACGATCCGGAACTGCTGGATCTGGTCGAGATGGAAGTTCGCGAACTTCTCTCCAGCTACCAGTTCCCGGGCGATGACATTCCGATCATCCGCGGCTCGGCCCTGGCGGCGGTGGAGAACAAGACCCCGGAGATTGGCGAGAACGCCATCCTGGAGCTGATGGCCGCTGTCGACAGCTACATCCCGCAGCCGGAACGGCCGATCAACCTGCCGTTCCTGATGCCGGTGGAAGACGTCTTCTCGATCTCGGGCCGCGGCACGGTTGTCACCGGCCGTATCGAGCGCGGGATCGTCAAGGTCGGCGAGGAAGTCGAGATCGTCGGCATCCGTCCGGTTCAAAAGACGGTCTGCACGGGCGTTGAGATGTTCCGCAAGCTGCTCGATCAGGGCCAGGCGGGCGACAACGTGGGCGTTCTGCTGCGCGGCACCAAGCGCGAGGAAGTCGAGCGCGGTCAGGTTCTCTGCAAGCCCGGCTCGATCACGCCGCACACCAAGTTCATGGCTGAGGCCTATATCCTCACCAAGGAAGAGGGCGGCCGTCACACCCCGTTCTTCACCAACTATCGCCCGCAGTTCTACTTCCGGACCACGGACGTGACCGGCATCATCCACCTGAAGGAAGGTGTTGAGATGATCATGCCCGGCGACAACGCCGAGCTGAACGTCGAGCTGATCACGCCGATCGCCATGGAAGAAAAGCTGCGCTTCGCGATCCGCGAAGGCGGCCGCACGGTCGGCGCCGGCGTCGTCTCCAAGATCCTGGAGTAGGCCGGCCGGCCGCAAGGCCCCGACCTGAACCTGTCCAACGAAGGAGGCCCCGGGCGAACGTCCGGGGCCTTTTTTATGTCGGGACAAGAATCAGAGGCGGTTTTTTCCGGACGCGGTCGACCTGAACAAAGTCTTTGTGCGATAAGACGACGATAACGTCCTGTTCGCCGGGGAGGCGGATAATGCGAGAAGATCAGATGAAGCCTGTTGTCCTGAAGGTTTTCGGCCTGGCCGGCGTGGTCATGCTTGGCGCCCTGGCGCAAGGCTGCAGCAAGACGCCCGCCGCAACGGCGGCCGCCACCGCCACTCCGGCCGCGCTGGGCCTTCCTGCCGAATGGCATGTGCCGGTGCGATATCAGGGCGAATGGCACGGCCAGCTGGCCAACTGCGCCAACGCCAAGGACCCGACCCGAGTCATCATCGCCGCCGATCATCTGCAGATCAATGATCTGGCCGGGCCAGTGCAAGCCTCCAGCACCTCCGGCCCGCAGTTGACCGTGGTCGCCAACCTGACGGGGGAAGGCCAGACCCTGCAGCGTGTGTTCGCCTTCGATCTGTCGGATGACAACAGCCAGCTGACCACGATCGCCGAGCAGCCGGCGGTTCTGGTGCGCTGCCCGGCGACGGGAAGCTAGGGCGCGATCATTCGGGGCGACACCCGCCCTGACCTCTTCATGCTGTGGGGAAGTTGGGGGCGTACATGCGAACTTCGCCGCCAATGTTATTGTGCGACATACTATGCGCGTCAATAACATTATATGATCGATATCTAATAATATGATCTACATCAATGAATTGTAACTTGCGTTGATGAGGATAGATCGTCGATCTGCCTTTCGTCGCCATTTAGTATGCGAAGTGATCTCTTCATAGATATCAAAATTGTTCTATGCAGAACGTGATTCTGCGTATTAACGGGCCTGAATGATATTTAGAAACCACTTGATCAATGCCTTGTTGCGATCCGATCGTGAGGCCCTGAGCCCCGCGTTCGAGGAAGTGACATTGGGATCGGGTCAGGTGTTGTTCGAGCCAGAGTCGCCGGTCGATTACGTCTATTTCCCGGGCGGCGCGGTGCTCTCCGAGGTCATCGTCCTGAAGGATGGGCGCTCCGTCGAGATCGCGACCATCGGGGTGGAAAGCCTGGCGGGTCTGTTGCCTGCCTTGCTGCAGACGCCGTCGCGCACCCGTCTTTATGTCCAGATATCGGGTTCGGCGATCCGACTTCCCGCCGAAAAGCTTCGCGCCCGGGTCGCCGAAAGCCCCGCCCTGCTTGAATTGCTGCTGCGCTATCTGAACGCCAATATCGCCCAGGCCGAACAGTCGGTCGCCTGCAACGCCGTGCATGATGTGCCCGCCCGCCTGTCGCGCTGGCTGTTGATGACCGAGGATCGCACCGGGCACCGGATCATCCCTCTGACCCAGGAATATCTGGCGGTCATGGTCGGCGTGCAACGCACGACCATCAGCATCGCGGCGACAGGGCTAAAGGACTCAGGGATCATTCGTTATAGTCGCGGACAGGTCGAAATCCTTGACCGGCACAAGCTCGAGGGCCGGGCCTGCGAATGCTATCGGTCAATTTCGGACGCCTACCAAAAGCTGCTGAAGCCGGCGTCCTAGCGCGCGAATTCGGTCCCGAGGCCGAGAAATCCGCTCCAATTGTTCCGGCAATCGGTTATTCATACGCCCCATGGGGAGCATCGTTTCAGTCAAGGGCCTGACCAAGACCTACGCCTCAGGCGTTCAGGCGCTCAAACCCGTCGACCTGGAGATCCGCAAGGGCGAGATCCTGGCGCTGCTCGGCCCGAACGGCGCCGGCAAGACGACGCTGATCGGCATCATCTGCGGCATCGTCAATCCCAGTTCCGGAACAGTCACGGTCGATGGCCACGACATCCTGACCGATTTCCGAAAGACCCGCTCGATGATCGGCCTGGTGCCCCAGGAACTGGCCACCGAGGCCTTTGAGTCCGTGTGGTCAGTCGCCACCTACAGCCGCGGCCTGTTCGGCAAAGCGCCCAACCCGGCCCACATCGAAAAGGTGCTGAAGTCACTGTCCCTGTGGGACAAGCGCAAAGCCAAGATCATGACCCTGTCGGGCGGCATGAAGCGCCGGGTGCTGATCGCCAAGGCCCTGGCCCACGAGCCGGAAATCCTGTTCCTCGACGAGCCCACCGCCGGCGTCGATGTCGAACTGCGCAAGGACATGTGGCAGGTGGTGCGCGAGCTGCGCGAGGCCGGGACCACGATCATCCTGACCACCCACTATATCGAAGAAGCCGAGGAGATGGCCGACCGCATCGGGGTGATGAACAACGGCGAGATCATCCTTTTGGAAGACAAGGACGAGCTGATGCACAAGCTCGGCCGCAAGCAGCTGACCGTCCAGCTGACCAGGAAGCTGAAGACCCTCCCGGCCGAGCTGACGTCCTGGAATCTGGACCTGACCGGCGATGGCAAGACCCTGACCTATACCCTTGATCCTGACGGCGATCGCGGCGCGGACAGCGGCTTGCTCCGCAAGCTGGATGAGCTGGGCCTGGCCTACAGCGACTTTTCGACCAGCCAGAAGTCGCTGGAACAGATCTTCGTCGGCCTTGTGCAGGAGCCGGCATGAACGTCCACGCCATCGCGGCCATCTACAAGTTCGAGATGAACCGGACCTTGCGCACCCTTTGGCAGTCCGTCGTCTCGCCGGTGATCTCCACCAGCCTCTATTTCGTGGTCTTCGGCGCGGCCATGGGCGCGGCCATGCGCCAGATGCCGGGCGTGGGGGGCAACTACGGCGCCTTTATCGTGCCAGGCCTGATCATGATGACCCTGTTTACCCAGAGCATCTTCAACGCCTCGTTCGCGATCTTCTTCCCGAAATTCATCGGCACCATCTACGAGCTGCTCTCGGCCCCGGTTTCGTTCGTCGAGATCATCATCGCCTATGTGGGCGCGGCGGCTACCAAATCGGTGATCCTTGGCCTCATTATCCTGGCCACCGCGCGGGTGATGATGCCGTTCAATATCGAGCACCCGTTCTGGATGCTGGCTTTCCTGATCATCACAGCGCTCAGTTTCAGCCTGTTCGGGTTCATTATCGGCGTGTTGTCCGGCGGGTTCGAGGAAATCCAGTTCATCCCCATGCTGATCGTCACGCCCCTGACCTTCCTGGGCGGCGCCTTCTATCCGATCAAGATCCTGCCGCCGATCTGGCAGTTGATCAGCAAGTTCAACCCCATCGTCTATCTGATCAGCGGCTTTCGCTGGAGCTTCGGCGTCGGCGGGGCCGATGTGCCGGTGACCCTGAGCCTGGCCTTCATGTTCGGCTTCTTTGTCGTCTGCCTGACCGCCGTCGCCTGGATCTTCAAGACCGGCTACAGGATCAAGGTCTAGGCGCTCTGGTTCAGTGTGATCGCGGTCGAGGCGCCGCTGACGGCGCCGGCTCCGGGGCCATAGCCGGCGCCGGTCTGGCGTTGGGCGACGACCTCGTCGGCGATGGCGCGGACGATGCCTTCGGTGACGATCTTGGCGGCCTCCAGGGCGCGGCCGTGGCGGGCGAGCACCGCATCGAAGGCCTCCGTCGCGCGAATCAGGGCCAGGCGCCGATCCAGCGGCGCGCCGTCAATCAGCCCCTTGTTGGCGCGGATGCGGCTGGATTCGTGCCGGTAGGCGTTGGCCAGGCGCGAGGTCTCCTCGATGGTCCTGGCCACCTCATGGGGGCGGCGGGCCTCGAAGGCGCGGCATTCCTGGCTGATCAAGTCGGTCAGCCGTTCGGTCAGGGTGATCAGCGCCTCGACGCGTTCGTTGGCGGTCTCGCTCATGGTGCTACTTAAGTCCCTGCAGTTTCAGCATTTCGGATTGGACCGACGAGGCCAGGCCCAGGCCGCCCGTCTGGGTGATCTTTTTCGACATGGCGTCCATCATGAAGGATTGGAACATGTCCGCCCCCTGGCCGCCGGAAAACTCGCCGCCGCCGACGCCCTCGAACATCTGACCCAGCATGATGGAGACGAATTCACCTTCGAACGCCTTGGCGGTCTTGGCGATCTGCTCGCGGGTCTTGCCCTGGGGCGCGGTCGGCGCGCCGGTCAGAAGGTCGGGCGATACGGAGACGGCGGCGATGCTCATCAGAGAACCTCCACCTCGGCCTGGATGGCGCCCTGGGCCTTGAGGTTCTGCAGGATGGCCATCATGTCGCGCGGGGTGACGCCCAGGGCGTTGAGGCCCGCCACCAGATCGGCGGCCGACGAGCCCCCGTCGATGGTGATGAACTGACGGCCGGTTTCCTCGTTCACCGACACCTGACTTTGCGGGGTGACGGTGGTCGTGCCGGCCGAACGGGGCAAGGGCTGGCTGACGGCCGGGGTTTCCTGAACCGAGATGGTCAGGTTGCCCTGCATTATCGAGACACGGGAGACGCGGACGGCGGCCCCGACGGTGATGGTGCCGTTGACCTCGTCGATGACGATCTTGGCGGGATTGTCGGGCTCGACCTCGTAGTTCTCGATGGCGGTGTCGAAGTCGTTGATCTTGACGCCCCGCGGCGGGGTCAGGGCGACGATGGTGGCGTTCTCGGCCACGGCCGCGCCCGGGAAGTGCTCGTTGATCACGGCGGCGACGCGGCTGGCGGTGGTGAAGTCGGGATTGCGCAGGGTCAGGCGCTGGCTCTGCATGTCGGCCATGACGAAGGGCACTTCGCGCTCGATGATCGCGCCGCTGGCGATGCGGCCGGCGGTGGGCACGCCCTTGGTCACCGACGAGCCAGACGCGCCGGAGGCCGAGACGCTGCCGGTCTGGATGGTGCCTTGCGCTGAGGCGTAGGCGTTGCCGTCGGCGCCGATCAGCGGGGTGATGACCAAGGTGCCGCCCAGCAGGCTCTTGGCGTCGCCCAGGGCCGAGACGGTGACGTCCATCTGCGAGCCGGCGGCGGCGTTGGACGGCAGGTTGGCGGTGACCATCACCGAGGCGATGTTCTTGGAATTAAGGTTGGCGTCGCGGACATTGGTGCCGAGGCGCTCGAAGGTCGCCTGGGCGATCTGCAGGGTCTGGGGCGAGTTGCGCATGTTGTCGCCCGTGCCGTTCAGACCGACGACGAAGCCCATGCCGACCAGACTGTTGGTGCGGTTGCCTTCGAATTCGACGATGTCCTTGATCCGCGACTTGGCCAGGGCGGGCGTGGCGGACAGGCCCAGGATGGCGGCGATCAGGACGAAAAGAGCTCGGCGCATGACGGTCCTTGCA
>CAZJBC010000150.1:0-7313 GCA_964543805.1 uncultured Brevundimonas sp. | reverse complement strand
AGGCGGCCACGGGCCTGCCCTGGGAACACGAGGCCGAGCGGCGCGGCGAGAAGGTGGAAAAGGTTGATATCCTGGCGGTGTTCGCCACCCGGGCCACGGTCGCCAGCCGCGTCTACGAGATCGAGATCGACAAGCGCCGCCAGGACGTGGCGGTCTTTTCCGAGGCCTGCCCCGGCCTGGCCCAGATGATCGAGGACGGAGCCGGCGCCGTCGAGTTGGCCACCACCATCGAGGGCCATGTGAAGGCGGTGACCACGCGCATCGGCCGCGGTCCCGACCGGGCGATCCTGGGCTGCACCCACTATGAACTGGTCGCCGACATCTTCCGCGCCGCCCTGCCCACCGGCACGCCGATCATCCACCAGCCGGTCGCCACCGCCGACGCGATTGAGCGATATCTGGCGCGGCATCCGGAATATGACCCGGGCTCGGACGGCCTGCGGCGGTTCCTGACCACCGGCGAGCCGGGGGCGCAGAACGCGCTGGTTGAAGCCTTCTGGGGCGGGCCCTTAAGCTTTGAGGCGGCCTAGAGCATTGCCGCGGCGACGCCGCTCGCGGTCAGCGCAATGGCCAGCAGCACGCAAAACAGAACTTCTTTCCAGAGCGAATTGCGCATGCTGATCCCCATCAATCGGTGCGGCAATGATGTATAACAAGGTAGCCGCTTATGCAAGGGTCCGGCCGGCAATTTTTCGTAAAGCTTAAGTGGGGCGAATTTTGGGACTTTCAATGGCCAATTGGCCAAAAAAGCTCGGCCCGGAAAACCGCAGCGGGAGGCTGGATTTTCCGGGCCGGACAGCGGCGCCGGGCATGGGGTCCTGGGCGACGCTGTAGACTGGATCGATGGAGGCATTGTTCCCGAATGCCGGGTAATTTTCCATGCGACGGATCGCCGCTTTCCGGGCGATTGCGGATCGCGCCGGCAGGTCTAGTTGATCGATCGAAATTGCGATTCCGATAGAGACTGTCTATATTGTTGCTATGCTCCCGACGCTTCGCCAGCTGCAGTATCTCAAACTCCTGGCCGAACACGGCTCGTTCAGCCGTGCGGCCCAGGCGGCGCACGTAACTCAGCCCACCCTGTCGGCCGGCGTGGCCGAGCTGGAAAAGATTCTGGGCGCGCCCCTGGTCGACCGGGCGCGGTCCGGCCTGATCCTGACGGCCGCGGGCGAAGAGGTTGTCGCCCGCGCCGGCGCCATCCTGGCCCAGGCCGGCGATCTGGTGGAAGCGGCGCGCGGTGCGGCCGATCCCCTGTCAGGGCGGTTCCGGCTTGGCGTCATTCCGACCATCGCCCCGTTCCTGCTGCCGCGCGCCCTGCCCGCCTTGCGCACCCGGTTTCCCAAGCTGCGGCTTTACCTGCGCGAGGACCTGACCCACCGGCTGACGACGGCCCTGCGCGCCGGGGCCCTGGACGCCGCCCTCATCGCCCTGCCCTACGACATGGCCGGCCTGGCCTGTGCTCATGTGGCGGACGATGAGTTGCTCGCCGCCCTGCCCGACGGCCATCCCCTGGCGGCCTTAAGCCAGGTTGCGCCGGAGCGGATGGACCGCGAGGAGTTGATCCTGCTGGAGGACGGCCACTGTCTGCGCGACCACGCCCTGGCCGCCTGCGGCCTGGCCCCGCCCGCCCGTTACGGCGAAGAAACCATCGCGGCGACCTCGCTGCCGACGCTGGTGCAGATGGTCGGATCGGGCCTGGGGGTTTCGTTCCTGCCGGCCATGGCGGCCAGCGCCGGCCTGGGCGAGGCGGCCGGCGTTTGCGTGCGGCCGATCGGCTCGACCCATCCCAGCCGCCAGATCGTCATCGCCTGGCGCGAGGGCTCCTCCCGCGCCGCCGAGGGGCGGCTGCTGGCCGAGGTGATGAAGGCGGCCTGAAAAAATCTTTCGCCTCCATCTTGAATCGCGACGCATCTTAGATATATCTATTACGTCGATATATCTAAGATAGGTTTTAAAATGCACAGACACTTTGGTTTCAAACATCACGACGGCACGCGGCCCCACCGGCATCGCTGGATGCGGGGCTCCTTCGGCCACCACCCCATGCACGGACGCCATCGCCACGGCGGCGGGCGGTTCTTTGATCAGGGCGACCTTCGCCTGGTCATTCTGTCGATCCTGGCCGAGGCGCCGGGCCACGGCTATCACATCATAAAGACGGTCGAGGAGCGCACCGGCGGCGCCTACGCCCCCAGCCCGGGCGTTGTCTATCCGACCCTGACCCTGCTGGAAGAACAGGGCCTGATCGAACAGGCCGGCGCCGACGGCGCCAAGAAGCTCTACGCGGTGACCGGCGCCGGTCGCCAGGCCCTGGAGGCTGACAAGATCAGCGTCAAGGCGATCCTGGCCCGGCTCAGCGAGGCCGGCGAAGGCGGGCGGGGCGCCTCGCCCCGGCTGATGCGCGCCCAAGTCAATCTGAAGGCGGCGCTGAAGATGCGCCTGGTACGCGGGCCGCTCAGCCCCGAACAGGCCGAGACCATCATTGCCGCGCTCGACGCCGCGGCCCAGGCCATCGACGAGGCCTGACTGGCCGGAGCCGGCCCGGCCGCCTATATAGCCGGGCCATGAGCCGCCCCTTTCTCAAGATGAACGGTCTGGGCAACGACTTTGCCGTGGTCCAGACCGGCGCAGAGGCCTTTGAGCCGACGGAGGACCAGGTCCGCGCCTGGGCCGACCGGACGGCTGGCGTTGGGTTCGATCAGCTGATCGCTATCTCGCCGGGCGAAGGGGCCGAGCCCCTGGTGCGGTTCTGGAACGCCGACGGCGAGGAGATCGGCGCCTGCGGCAACGGCTCGCGCTGCGTCGGCTGGCTGCTGATGCAGGCCAGCGGCAAGGATGCGGCCGCCTTTCGCACCGCCGAGCGGGCGCTTTCGGCGACGAAAGCCGGCGAGAACCGTATCTCCGTCGACATGGGCGCTCCGCGGCTGGCCTGGGACGAGATACCGCTGGCCGAGGACATGGATACGCGCGGCATCGAGCTGCAGGTGGGTCCCATCGACAACCCACGCCTGCACACGCCCGGCTGCGTCTCCATGGGCAACCCGCATGTGGTTTTCTTCGTCGAGGACATCGACGCGGTGGACGTGACCCGCGACGGCAGCCTGATCGAACATCATCCGCTGTTTCCGGAAGGGGTGAATGTCGGCTTTGCCCAGATCCTGGCCCGCGACCGCATCCGCTTAAGGGTGTGGGAGCGTGGCGCCGGCTTGACAAAAGCCTGCGGCACCGGCGCTTGCGCGGCTCTGGTCGCGGCCCACCGCCGCGGCCTGACCGGCCGGGCGGCGACCCTGGAACTCGACGGCGGCGAGCTTTACATCGACTGGCGCGAGAGCGACGGCCACGTGATCATGACCGGGCCGGTGGCGCGGGATTATTCCGGGACCCTGCCCGACTAGACGGGCAAGGTCGCCTTTCGTGGCCCAAACTGCTAGAGGGCCGCCATGGCCGACGGCTCAAACCCTGTTGTCACCACGCCCGCGCTGGGCGGCGACCTTACGGTCGTCACCTTCGGCTGCCGGCTGAACGCCTATGAGTCCGAACAGATTCGCGCCCGCGCGGAAGCTGACGGCCTGACCAACGCGGTGGTCTTCAACACCTGCGCGGTGACCGGCGAGGCTGTGCGCCAGGCGCGCCAGGCGATCCGCAAAGCCCGGCGCGAGCGGCCCGATGCGCGCATCGTGGTCACCGGCTGCGCGGCGCAGATTGATCCCGCCGCCTTTGCCGCCATGCCTGAGATCGACCTGGTTCTCGGCAATTCGGAGAAGACCATCACCGGCGCCTATCTGCCCACCGAGGCGCGGGTGCGGGTCAATGACATCATGAGCGTCACGCAAACCGCCGGCCACCTGGTCGATGGCCTGCGCGACCGGGCGCGGGCCTATGTCGAGGTCCAGAACGGCTGCGATCACCGCTGCACCTTTTGCATCATCCCCTTCGGCCGCGGAAATTCGCGTTCCGTCCCGGCCGGCGAGGTGGTCGACCAGGTGCGCCGCCTTGCTCTCAGCGGCGTGCGCGAGGTCGTGCTGACCGGCGTCGACCTGACCAGCTGGGGCGCCGACCTGCCGGGCCAGCCCATGCTGGGCAACCTTGTGGCGCGGATATTGAAGCTGGTCCCGGAGCTGCATCGCCTGCGCCTGTCGTCCATCGACGCGGCCGAGATCGACGATGAGCTGATGCGCTGCCTGGCCGAGGAAGAGCGTCTTTGCCCCTATCTGCACCTGTCGCTGCAGTCGGGCGATGACATGATCCTCAAGCGCATGAAGCGCCGCCATAGCCGCGCCCAGTCGCTGGACCTGATCGCCCGGGTGCGGGCCGTGCGCCCGGATGTCGCTTTCGGCGCAGATTTTATCGCCGGCTTCCCCACCGAGGACGAGGCGATGTTCGCCAACACCCTGGCCCTGGTCGACGAAGCCCAGCTGTCGTTCCTGCATGTCTTCCCCTACAGCGCCCGCCCCGGCACGCCGGCGGCGCGGATGCCGGCGGTGGCGGGCGGCCTCATCAAGGATCGCGCGGCCCGGCTGCGCGCGGCCGGCGATGCGGCTCTGGTTCGCCATCTCGAACGGCAGTCTGGCCGCGTGCTGGAGGTGCTGGTTGAAAAGCCCGGCGTCGGCCGCGGGGCCGACCTTCCCGAGATCGCCTTCGACGGCGATGCGCTGGTCGGCGAGATCACCGCCATGGCCGTGATCGGCCACGACGGCCGCCGGCTGGTCGCCCGCGACAATCTCGCCGGCGCGCGCTAGAGAGCGCCGATGACTGAAGAGGGCAAGAAGAAGGGCTGGTTCGCCCGCCTGGCCGAAGGGCTGTCGCGCTCGTCCAAACAGATGGCCGAGAGCGTGGTGGCCGTCGTCGCCCGAAAGCCGCTCGATCAGGCCGCCCTGGACGATCTGGAAGAGATGCTGATCGAGGCCGACCTGGGTCCGCGCACCGCCGCCAAGATCGCCGCGGCCTTCGGCAAGGAGCGTTTCGGCAAGAGCTCGTCGGAAGAAGAGGTCAAGGCCGCCATGGCCGAGCTGGTGGCCGCCGAACTTTTGCCGCGCCAGGGCCGGTTCGATCCGCTTGCCCACGCCAACCGGCCCTATGTCGTTCTGTTCGTCGGCGTCAACGGCTCGGGCAAGACCACGACTCTGGGCAAGATCGCCGCCGACCTGACCGGGCGCGGCGCCAAGGTGATGGTGGTGGCGGGCGATACCTTCCGCGCCGCAGCCGTCGAACAGCTTAAGATCTGGGCCGACCGGGCAGGCGCGGCCTTTATGTCGCGGCCGATCAATTCCGACGCCGCGGCCCTTGCCTTCGAGGCCTGCGAGCGGGCGCAAAAGGAAGCCTTTGACGTGGTGCTGATCGACACCGCAGGGCGACTGCAAAACAAGCAGGGCCTGATGGACGAGCTGCTCAAGATCGTCCGCGTGCTCAAGAAATTCGACCCCGACGCGCCGCACGAGACCCTGCTGGTGCTCGATGCGACCGTCGGCCGCAACGCGCTGGCCCAGGAGAACATTTTCGGCAACACGGCGGGTGTAACAGGCATTGTGATGACCAAGCTGGATGGCACGGCGCGGGGCGGCGTGCTGGTGCCCGTGGCCCAGGCCTCGGACGCGCCGATCAAGCTGATCGGGGTGGGCGAGGGTATCGAGGACTTGCAGGATTTTGACGCGGCCGCCTTTGCGCGCTCGCTGGTCGGGTTGGAGACATAAAACAAGATGGCGAATCAAGCGCCGCCGAAATGGGTTCAGCCGGTCGTCGACTATCTGGGCCTGATCGCCTTTGCGGGCGCCTATCTGATCTCGCGCATGACCGGCAAAGGCGATCTGCTGTTCGCCAGCTGGGGCCTGGCAATCGGCTCGGCGGCGGGTCTGGCGCTGGGTCTGATCGTGTTGAAAAAGCTGCCGATCCTGCCGCTGTTCACAGGGGTTTCCGCGATCGTCTTCGCCAGTCTGGCGCTGATTTTTCATGATACGATCTTTATCAAGATCAAGCTGACGATCATTGACGGCATATTGGCCGCATCGCTGTTGATCGGGCAGGCGATGGGCAAGGCGCCCTTGAAGGCCCTGCTGGGCGAGGCGCTGAAACTGCAGGACGCCACCTGGAAGAAGCTGACCGTCCGCTACGCCCTGTTCTTCGTCTTCATCGCCGTCGCCAATGAGATCATCTGGCGTAGCGCCGCAGCCCACCACCTGTTCACCGAGGGCAACTGGGTGTTCTTCCGTTTCCCGGGCGTGCCGATTTTGGCGGTGATCTTCTCGTTCACCCAGGTGCCGCTGATGATGAAGGATATGGAGGCCCAGGAGGCCGCCGCCAGCGAAGCCGAAACGCAAGCCGAAGCCGACGCCCTGGTTCCCCCTTCGAATTAGTCCAGCACAGCCCCGCGCGGCTCCTTCAGGAACAGCACCATGCAGACCGTGCTGATCGCCGTGAAGGTGAAGGCGTACCAAAGGCCTGAATAGATATTTCCCGTCAGGGTGACGATGGCGAAGGAGGCGGCGGGCAGCAGGCCGCCGACCCAGCCCGTGCCGATGTGATAGGGCAAAGACAGGGCGGTGTAGCGCACCTTGGCCGGGAACATCTCGACCAGCGCCGCGGCCTGGGGCCCGTAAAGGGCGGTGGCGCCGATGACCATGGCCAGAATGACCAGGAACAGCCCTGCCGACGAGGTCGAGGCCGGGTCGGCTTTTTCCGGATAGCCGGCAGCCCGGACAGCCGCGGTGATACGGCCGCCGATGGCGCTCTTGCTGGCGGTCAGGGCCTTGAGGTCCGCGCCCTCGGCCTTGGCCGAGTCCACGACGGTCTGGCCAACCTTGACCTGGGCGGTCGATCCGGCCGGCGCCTTTTCGATGTCGTAGGACACCCCCGCCTTGGACAGGGTGGCCTTGGCGATGTCGCAGGAAGAGACGAACTGGGCCTTGCCGACAGGATCGAACTGGAAGTGACAGTCGGCGGGATCGGCGATAACCTTGACCGGCGAGGCTTTCTCGGCGGCGCGCAGGGCCGGGTTGCCGAACTGCTCGATCATGTGAAAGGCCGGGAAATAGGCGAGCAGCATGACGATCAGCCCGAACAGCATCACCGGCTTTCGCCCGATGCGGTCCGACAGAGCGCCGAAGATCAGATACATCGGCACGCTGCAGGCGGTGAGCGCCAGGATCACCGCCTCGGAAATCTTCGGGTCGATCTTGATGAAGGTTTCCATGAAGGTCTGGCCGTAGAAGAACACGCAGTACCAGACGGCGCCCTGGGCCAGCATGATGGCGAACAGGGCGATCAGCACCTGTTTGCCCACCGCCCAGTTGGTGAAGGAATCGGTCAGAGGCGCGGTC
>CAZJBC010000149.1:0-7362 GCA_964543805.1 uncultured Brevundimonas sp. | reverse complement strand
TGTCCCGATGACCGGCTCCAGCGGCTGGAAGAGCTGTTGATACAGTTTGTACGCGGTGGCGCGATCGAACGCCGCCGCCGGAGCGCCAGGCTGGGGATCGAGATTCTTGCGAAGCGTGGTGACTGCGGCTGTGATCTGCTCGGACGTCAGCTCCGAGCGGGTCCAGTCGGACCGCTCACGGGTAAGTCCCCAGACATAGGTCCCGTCCGGCGCCGGCAGGATCAACAGCACCGCCTCGTCGCCGTTCAGCAAGGGCTGGACGTCGGCCGCCGGCAGGGGCGATGGACGGGTCAGTTCCGTGAAGCTGGGAAACTTTTCATCGATCTGCTTTTCCAGATCGTCGAGACGCCGGGACGCAGCGGCTTCCTGGTCGCGCAAGGCGCCGACCTGAGCCCGTCTGGCGATGGCCTCCAGGCTGGAGCCGCTGGTTTGCGCGGCGTCCTGGATCGCCTTGCGAAGATCGGCAATCTGCGCACTGACGCTTTCGCGCTCCCGAATGGTCCTGGCCAGTTCGCTGTCGCCCTGGCCGAACTGGGCGGCGACGTGGGTCATGGCGTCGGCGGCCGAGGAGGTCATCGCCAGCTGAGCGGCGACGAACGCCTCGTCACGAAGGACAGCCTGTCGGGCAGGCGCAACAGCGGCGGCGGCCGGGTTCTGCGCCAGGAGCGCGCAGATCAGGATCAGGCGGGCCAGAATATGGGACAGGGTTTTCATGGCTGGTGCGCCAGCGTCCAGGCCGTGGAAACCTGGGCGGAAAAGACATTGGCGCTCTGGCTCAGCCAGGCGCGGGCGTCATCGTCGCTGCCGGTCGCCTCGCGATCATGATAGCGCGCCGTGAGCAACTCGCTGGCCCTGGAGACGGCGGCATAGGAACGGTCGTAGTGTTTCAGGTGATACTCGGCGGAACCCAGATTGAAATAGGCGGTGCGCAAAGCGCCGGGGTCCAGGGTCTCGCCATTGGCGCGCCGGGTCTCCAGGGCCTGAACGAAACCTGACAGCAGGGTTTCAGCCTCTTCGGCCTGGTTCAGTTCGACAAGGCTGAGGGCCAGATCATTGGCGGCCTCGAGCGTGGGTATGTCTCCTTCGCCGAGCGTGCTTCGTCGCCGGTTGAGCACCGCGCGCTGGACGACTGCCGCATCTTCGAAGTCGCCTTCATCGTAGAATACGCCCGCCACCTCCTGACCCGAACTCAGGGTAGCCGGGTCGGTGTCGCCCAGCACGCGCTGGCGATCCTGCCAGATCTGGTAAGCCAGGGTCTGGGCGTCACGCAGACGCCCCAGCTTGTCCAGGGTCAGGGCCAGGCTGGCGCCAAAGCTCATGGTGGCCGGATCATCCTTGCCAAGCACCGCCTGGGCGGTCTCGTAGGTCTGGCGCTCCAGCACCTCGGCGTCGGTGAACCGACCCATGTTGGAATAGGCGCGCGCCAGATCGCTGGTCACCTTCAGGGTGTCGGGAAGATGCTGACCCATCACAATGCGCTGGGCGGCCAGGGCCCGCTGATCGGACAGGGACGCCGGAAGCAGCCGTCGGCTTGCCGCCAGGATTTCCTGGTCGAGGACCAGGGCGTCGGTCAGCCGGTCCATGTCGACCAGTATGCCGGCCAGCCCGGATTCGGCGTTGAGAGTGTCCAGGTTGTCCTCGCCCAGCCGGCGCTGCTCCGCCTGCCAGACGTGCCGCGCCAAGCCCTCGGCGTCGGCGGCCCTTCCCATTCTTTTCAAGGTGATCGCCAGGTTGCCTTCGATCAGCAGGGTCGTGGGATCCTCATCGCCCGCCCGGGCTTTCTGCGCGGCCAGCGCCTGGCGTTCCAGGCTCTCGGCCTCCTGGTACCGGCTCAGGAAGGTGAGCGTGACGGCCAGGTTTCCATTGGCGACGATGGTCTGGTCGCTGTTTTCGCCCAGCTGAGCCCGGCGAGTCTCCCAGACATGCCGCTGCAGACCTTCAGCCTCGGCGAGCCGGCGCTCTTCGACCAGGATTTTCGCCAGCAGCAGTTCGCTGTCCAACGTCGCCGGCGCATCGGCCGCGCCGAGCCGGCGGCGCGTCGCCAGAACCTGACGCTGCAGATCCTCAGCGTCCTTCATGCGGTTGGCCCGGTAGAGCGCGGACACCAGCCGCTCGGCCGCTGTCAGGGTTCGCCCATCGTTGTCGCCAAAGGCCGTGTGAACCGCTGTCCAGTCCTGGCGCTCAATCACCTCGGCGTCGGCCAGCCGGCCCTGGACGGTGACAAGTTCATAGAGCCGCGAGCCGGCGTCGATGGTGGCGGGGTCAGCGGGGCCCTTCAGACTCTGGTAGCCAGTCCAGACCTGGCGCTGCGGCGCTTCGGCGTCGGCATAGCGCCTCAGGTCATAGAGAGTTCTGGCCAGGTCATTGGCCATGATGAGGGTGGTCGGATCCGAAGGCCCGAACGCGGTCGTGGCGGCGTCGTAGGCCCAGGTCCGGACCACGAGGGCTTCCTCATGCCGGCCCAGATCGGACAGGGCGATTGAATACATGCGCCCGTCGCCCAAGGCGGCCAGGCTACGCTCGCCGTTCGCCTGGCGGCGAACCGCCCACAGGACGCGAAAGATCGGTTCGGCCTCGGCGTCGCCGCCGGTGCGCATCAGCACCTGACCCAGGCCTTCGCGGGCGTCAACGCCTGCGGGGGAGTCGGCCAGTCCGGCCGCGGTCGCCGTCGCGACAGCGCCTCGCAGGGCGGTCTCGGCGGTCTTCATGTCGCCGGCCGTCATGGCCGCGGCGCCAGCGTCAAGCAGCTGGGCGATCGTCGCGGCAGGGCCAGACGGTTCGGCGGCCACGGCTGGAGCCGCCAGGCTGACAGCAAGACAGACGGTGACGGCCAGGGTCTTCATCACCCGTGACGCTGCCTTTTGTCCGGCATAATAACAACCGCCCACTCAGGGGGGGTGGCGCAACTTTCCGGGCCGCTGAATTTCCTGTCGCCGGGCGGCGCGGACCGCTAGTTTGGGCGCCAACAAGAGCAACGAGAGGGGATGCTTCCATGACCTATGATTTTGCCGGCAAGACCGCCGTGGTGACCGGCGCCAGCCGCGGGCTGGGCGAGGCCATCGCCCGCACCCTGGCCGAAGACGGCGCGCGCGTGATCATGGTGGCCCGCAGCGGCGACGCCTTGCGCGACCTGGCCGCTTCGCTGCCGAACAAGCCCCTGGTCATCGAGGGCGACCTGTCGAAAGCCGACGGCTGGAAGACCGTGGCCGACGCGGTGCTGGCCGCGGCCCCAAAGATCGACATCCTGGTCAACAACGCCGGCGTCGGCGGCCGCCAGACTCTGGACAAGGTCACCGCCGACGAGATCGACCGCATCCTGATGGTCAATGTTCGCAACCTGATCATGCTGAGCGGCGCCCTGACGCCCTCGCTGGTGGCCAGCCGCGGCAACATCGTCAACATCTCGTCGGTCGCCGCCTTCTCCGGCGGGGTCGGCCAGATCGTCTATTCGACTTCGAAAGGGGCGGTGAATTCGTTCACGCGTAACGCCTCCATCGACCTGGGCCGCTCGGGCGTGCGGGTCAACGCCATCGCGCCGGGCGTCATCGACGACGGCATGTGGAAGACCGCCTTCGCCAACGGGGTCGATCGCGAAAAGACCTTTGAGCAGATGCGCCGCCTGCTGCCCCTGGAAGGCCGCTGGGGCACGGCCCAGCACATCGCCGACGCCGTCGCCTGGCTCGCCTCCGACAAGGCCGACTATGTCACCGGTCAGACCATCCGCGTGGATGGCGGGATGATCGTCTAGCTGAGGATCATCTTCAGCCCGACGATCGCCAGCATCACCGCCAGGGCGATCCGCAGGACGCTCTCGGGCGTGAAGCGGGCGGCGATGCTGCCGGCGACGATGCCGGGGATCGAGCCGACCAGCAGCGGGCCCAGAATGGGAAAGTTGATCGAGCCCAGCCACCAGTGGCCCAGCCCCGCGATCAGGGTCAGGGGCACGGCGTGGGCGATGTCGGTGCCGACGATCTTCAAGGTCGGCAGGCGCGGGTAGAGAAAGGCCAGGGCCACGGCGCCCAGGGCCCCTGCCCCGACCGACGAGAGCGAAACCAGGGCGCCGACCACAAATCCAGTCAGGATGGTCAGGCTGGCCGAGGTGGTCAGTCCAAAATTGGGGCTCTTCCGCACCGCCAGGTCAAGCAGCCACTTCTTGAGGAACAGCAAGGTCGAACTGATCAGCAGAGCGATGGCCAGCGAAGTCGAAATCAGCTTCGAGGTCGTCGGGCTGGCCGGGCCGAAGTGCTGCAGCAGCAGGATGACAATGGCGGTGGCCGGCATGCTGCCGATGGCCAGCAGGCCTACAATCTTCCAGTTCACCGACCTGGCCAGGCTGTGGGTCGAGGCGCCAGCCGTCTTGGTTACCGCGGCATAGAGCAGATCGGTGCCCACGGCGGTCGAGGGATGGATCTTGAAGAACAGGATCAGCAGCGGGGTCATCAGCGAGCCGCCGCCCACGCCGGTCAGCCCGACCAGGACGCCCACCACCAGGCCGGACAGCACATAGAGCAGCTGGGTGTCATGAGCCATGATGGCGCCCCTCGAAAGCCGTTACGCGTTTGGGACACGCGAACTGGCCCGCACGGCCACGCTTATACCAGCCCTTGAGGCCGGCATAAGGCGCAAGTTGTAAGACGATCAGGCCTTGCCCTTCTTCTTGGGCTTGGCCGCGGCCGCCGCGGTGTTCAAGGCCACGGCGGCGCGGATCAGGGCGATCAGTCCATCTTCGTCAACTGGCTCGTTCTCGCGAAAGTCGATGGCCCGGCGGGTGGCGCCTTCGAGGCTGGAGTTGAACAGCCCCTTCGGATCGTCCACCGAGGCGCCCCTGGCGAAGGTGGTCTTGACCACGGCTTTGTAGATCTCGCCCGTGCAGAGGATGCCGTCATGGGACCAGACGGGCGTTTCCCACTTCCATTCCTCGACAACCTCGGGATCGGCCCGACGCACCAGGGCGCGCAGGCGGGCCAGCATCTGGCCCCGCCAGTCGGGATTGCTGGCGATCCGGGCGTCGATCATCTCCGACGCCGTCCGGCCGTCCTGGGGTTCACCCCTTTGCATGTCCGCTGCTCCTCGCCTGCTCGAATTTCGGTGACAGTTTACTAAATCCCCTAATTCACAGCCATTGGTCTTCGATCCCGCGCTTCCCCTTCGGAGTTACGGTCTGGCCCTGCCTGGAGTTTCGGGATTTAGTAAACTGTCGCCGAAACAGGAGGAAGCGTCCGTGACCGGAACCGTCGACATCGAGCGCATCGAGCGGGCGATCTGCCGGATCACTCTGGACAATCCGCCGATGAACGCCCTGGGCGAGCCCATGCGCGAACAGGTGATCGCCGCCATCGATGCGATCGAGGCCGATGCGGCGGTGAGGGTGCTGGTCATCACCGGACGGGGCGAGGCCTTCTGTGCGGGCGATGACCTGAAGCGCGACAAGAGCAAGGACGCAGGTCCCGCCGGGTTCGGCGCCATGCTGCAGCGGCTGTCGGGCTTACGCATCCCAGTGATCGGCGCGATCAACGGCTGGTGCATCGGCGGCGGGTTCGAACTGGCTTTGACCTGCGATATCCGCATCGCTTCGACCACGGCGCGGTTTACGGCGGCGGGGGTGAACATGGGACTGCTGGCCTCGGCCTGGCGGCTGCCGCGGCTGATCGGGGTTTCGCGCGCCAAGGCCATGCTGCTGACCGGCCTGCCGGTGGATGCGGCAACGGCGGAGCATTACGGCCTGGTCACGGCCCTGCACGCGCCGGACGCCCTGCAGGAGGCCGCCCTTGACCTGGCCCGCCGCATCGCCAGCCGCGCGCCCCTGTCGGTTGAGGCCGCCAAGCTGGTGGCCGACCGGGCGATGGATATGGATCCGGACGAGGCGGCGCGGATGCAGGGCGATTACCTGAAAGTCCTGCGCGCCAGCCACGACCACGCCGAGGCCGTCGCCGCCTTCCGCGAGAAGCGCGACCCGATCTTTACCCGCTCGTGACCCTGCCGCTGGCGCGCTTCAGGGTGCTGGACCTGACGCGGGTGCGCGCCGGGCCCACCGCCACGCGCCAGTTCGCCGACTGGGGCGCCGATGTGGTGATGGTCGAGGCGCCGGGCGGGAACGGCGACATGCTGGGCGGGCGCGACCGTTCGGACTTTCAGAACCTGAACCGCAACAAGCGCAGCATCGCGCTGGATCTGAAGTCGGAGGCCGGCCGCGCGGTGTTCCTGCGACTGGCGGCGGGGGCCGATGTGCTGTTCGAGAACTTCCGCCCGGATGTGAAATACCGGCTGGGCATCGACTATGAGACCCTGAAGGCGGTTAATCCCCGGCTCGTCTATGTCAGCATTTCCGGGTTCGGCCAGGACGGGCCCTATGCCGACCGGCCGGGGCTGGATCAGGTGATCCAGGGCATGGGCGGGATGATGTCGATCACCGGCCTGCCGGGCCAGGGACCGGTGCGGGCGGGCGTCGCCATCGCCGATTCCACCGCAGGCCTGTACGCGGCGCTTGGGGCGATGACGGCTCTTTTGGAGCGCGAGGCGACGGGCCAGGGCCGCTGGGTTCAGACCTCGCTGCTGGCGGCCCAGGTGGCCCTGCTGGACTTTCAGGCGGCGCGCTATCTGGTCGAGGGCGAGGTGGCGGGCCAGGCCGGCAACGACCACCCGACCGCCGCGCCGATGGGGCTGTTCAAAACCGCCGACGGGGTGGTCAACCTGGCCGCCTCGGGCGAGGCCAGTTTCGCCGCCCTGTGCCGGGTGCTGGGGCTGGAGCGGCTGCTCGACGATGCGCGCTTTCAGGGCAGAGCCCGCAAGCAGGCCAACCGCGCCGCCTTGAACGCGGAGATCGAAGCCGTCACCAGCACCCGGCCCACCGCCCACTGGGTCGAGACCCTGAACGCCGCCGGCGTGCCCTGCGGCCCGGTCAACGCCATCGGCCAGGTCTTCGCCGATCCGCAGGTCGAGCACCTGCAGATGGCCCGGCCCGTAACCCACCCACGCCTGGGCGAGCTCAATCTGGTCGGCCAGCCGATCGCGATGGCAGGGGTGGACGGGGCCCTGCGCTCGGCGGCGCCGGAGGTGGGCGAGCAGGCGGATGACGTGCTGGCAGACTACGGGTTCACGCCAGCGGAGATCACTGCGCTGAGGGCGGCGGGGGTGGTCGGGTAGGCGGCGTTTGGGATTTTAGTAAACTGTCACCGAAATTCCACCGAAACGGTTAGCCTGAAAAGTATTTCACAATAATTCTCTAAGAATTCCAGTATTTAATTTCCTGTTCGCATTTCTTTGCATCAGACAAGAGGTCGTTCCACAATTTTTCTTTCTATGTGGTGTCCAGTTTACTTTGTTATATGATGTGATTTTTTTTGTGTTAGTTTGTTTCTTGTG
>CAZJBC010000148.1:0-7370 GCA_964543805.1 uncultured Brevundimonas sp. | reverse complement strand
GCACGCCGTCGGGCGTCTGGATGGCAGGCACATCGATGCGCGACAGGCCTGCGGCCGTCCCGCCGCTGGCGTAGAGCGGGGTAAAGCCGCAGGCGCCCAGGCCGGGCAGGGCGGCGCCCAGAGCCATGGCGGCCAGCAGCGGAGCGATGCGGATAGGCTTTGCGCGCATCAGGCCGCCACGATGTTGACGATACGGTCTTTCACCACGATCACCTTGCGGATCTTCAGGCCCTCAAGGTGACGCAGGATGGCCTCGTCCGCCAGCACGATCTTTTCAACCTCGGTTTCCGCCAGGCCGGCGGGCGCGCGAATTTCGCCCCGGCGGCGGCCATTGATCTGAACCGGCAGGACTTTTTCGTCCTCGGCGGCGAGGGCCGGGGAATAGGCCGGCCAGGGCGCGGCCGAGACCATGCCGTCGCCGCCGACCTTGGCCCAGCACTCTTCGGCCAGGTGCGGCGTGAAGGGTGCGATCAGCCGCGCAAAGGCCGACAGAGCTTCGTGGCGCGCGGCCAGCAGTTCGGGGCCCGCGCCGATCGGCGAAGCCTGTTTCAGGACATTCAGGAATTCATACAGGCGCGCGACGCCGGTGTTGAATCGGAACTGTTCGATGGAATCGCCGACCGCCTTGATCAGCCGATGGGTCGCCCGGTTCAGGGCGCCGGCCGCTGCGTCGCTGGCGATATCGGCGTCCCAGTCGACGATTTCGTGGGCCTCGAATTCACTCCACACTCGGTGAATGAAGCGCCAGGCGCCCTCAACGCCGCCGGTGCTCCACTGGACGTCCCGCTCGGGGGGCGAGTCCGACATCACGAACAGGCGGGCGGCGTCGACGCCGTACTGGTTGAAGATGTCCTCGGGCGCGACAACGTTGCGCTTGGACTTGGACATCTTTTCCACACCAACCAGCTCGACCGGATGTCCGGTGTCGCGGTTGACCCAGGCCTCGCCGCGCTTCTCCACTTCCTCGGGGGACAGCCAGTCGCCACCCTGCGAGCGAAAGGCTTCATGGGTGACCATGCCTTGCGTAAACAGCCCGTCAAAGGGCTCGGCGACTGACAGCATGCCCACATCGCGCAACGCGCGGGTGACGAACCGGGCATAGAGCAGGTGCAGCACCGCGTGTTCGACACCGCCGATATAGTTGTCGACCGGCAGCCAGTAGTCGGCCGCGGTCTTGTCGATGGGCGCGTCGGCATGAGGCGCCGTGAACCGGACGAAGTACCATGAGGAATCGACAAAGGTATCCAGGGTGTCGGTTTCACGCGCCGCCGCGCCGCCGCAGGACGGACAGGCGACATGTTTCCAGGTCGGGTGGCGGTCCAGGGGGTTGCCCGGCTTATCGAAGGTCACGTCGTCGGGCAGCAGGACCGGCAACTGGTCGAGCGGGACCGGGACCGGTCCGCACCTGGCGCAGTGGATGATCGGGATCGGGCAGCCCCAGTAGCGCTGGCGCGAAACGCCCCAGTCGCGCAGGCGATAGACGACGGCGCCCTCGCCCTGGCCGGCCGCCTCAATGCGGGAGATGGCCTCGGCCTTGGCCGCCTCGATATCGAGCCCATCCAGGAAGTCGGAGTTGAACAGCTCGCCCGCCCCGGTCCAGGCCTCGGCGCCGACCTGAAAGGCCGCGGCGTCCGCCCCGGACGGCAGGACGACCGGTCGTACCGGCAGGCCATACTTGCGGGCGAAGTCCAGATCGCGCTGATCGTGGGCCGGACAGCCGAAGATGGCGCCTGTCCCGTAGTCCATCAGGACGAAGTTGGCGATCCACACCGGCAGGGCGCGATTCTCGACAAACGGGTGGGCGACGACAAGCCCGGTGTCGAACCCCTTCTTCTCCGCCGTTTCGATATCCGCGGCCGAGACCCCGCCCTTTTTGCAGGCGGCGATGAAGTCGGCGGCTTTCGCGTCCCCGGCCGCGATGGCCTGGGCCAAGGGGTGGTCGGCGGCGATGGCCAGAAAGCTTGCGCCGAACAGGGTGTCCGGGCGGGTGGTGTAGACCGCGACGCCATCGTCAAAGCCCGCCGGCGCCGCGCCGGTGAAGGCAAAGCGCATGCGCAGCCCCCGCGAGCGGCCGATCCAGTTCTCCTGCATCAGCCGAACCTTGTCCGGCCAGCGGTCCAGGCCCTCCAGGCCTTTCAGCAATTCGTCGGCGTACTGGGTGATGCGCAGGAACCACTGGGTCAGCTTGCGCCGCTCAACCAGCGCGTCCGAGCGCCAGCCGCGGCCGTCGATGACCTGTTCGTTGGCCAGCACGGTGTGGTCCACCGGATCCCAGTTGACCTCGGATTCCTTGCGATAGACCAAACCGGTCTTGAGCAGCGCCAGGAACCAGGCCTGCTGCTTGCCGTAGTATTCCGGATCGCAGGTGGCGAATTCCAGATCCCAGTCGATGGCCAGGCCCAGGGTCTTGAGCTGCTGGCGCATATTGGCGATCTGGGCGTAGGTCGCGGTCTTGGGATGAACCCCACTCTCATGGGCGGCGTTTTCGGCCGGCATGCCAAAGGCGTCCCAGCCCATGGGATGCAGGACGTTGAAGCCCCGGGCGCGTTTGTAGCGGGCGACCACATCGCCCATGGAATAGTTGCGCACATGGCCCATGTGCAGCTTCCCCGACGGATAGGGGAACATCTCCAGCACGTACCACTTGGGCTGATCGCCGGCGTCCTTGGGCGAGCGGGCGCGGAAAAGCTTCGCCTGTTCCCAGGCGGCCCGCCACCTGGGCTCGGTTTCCTTGGGGTTGTAGCGGGCCATGGCTTGCGCCGTTCAGCTCTTACGAAAAACTAGCGCCCGTTGATCCGCATCTGACGGGCGCGGACGAGAATGGCGTTTTCGATCTTCTCTTCCGTGCTGGCCGCGGGCGCCACGTCCTGCCAGTCGCCGTTGGCCGCCTTGACCTGCTTGTGGATGGACACGTTCAGACCGTCGGCGCGCAGACGCGTGTCGAGGATGTAGATCGTGGCCTTGAAGCGCGCATTCGGCTCGGCGGGGTCGGAATACCAGTCGGTGATGATGATGCCGCCGTAGGGATCGGCCGACGCCAGCGGCATGAAGGCCATGGTGTCGAGCGAGGCGCGCCACAGATAGGCGTTGACGCCGATCGCGGTTTCCGTGCCGGAGCCTTGCGCCGGAGTGGCGGCCTTGTGGCCGACGAACGGAATAGCGGCGCAACCTGCCACGCCGAACACGGCCGCGGTTGCGGCCAAAGCCGCCGCTCTGGCCATGGTTCGCTGGACCTGCGAACGTTGAAACGCCATGCTATCGATCTCCTATCGGACACCCCGCCCGAACCTCTCGCACGCGTCTATAACATCGTGCGCGCCGTGCAAAACCCCGAATCGCGCGCGTTGCTGCTTAGCAACAGAGGATCGGGCAATTCACCCAACCCTTGTTTGAGGGGGTCGCCGCCATTGACCAGAGGTACAATCATTTTTAAGTCTATTGGGTAATGCTTGGACCTTGGCCGGGATTCCCGGCCGGGCTCAGGAGAGGTAAGGCGCGTTTTTTGTGATGGCGGATGTAAAGCTGCCCTTGGCTGTGTTGGCGGCGCTGGTTCTTTCGGGAACCGCGGGCCTTGCCCATGCCCAGACCGCCAATCAGACCACAGCCCATCCTCAGGCCTCTTTCACCGACGCCGACGCGACCGCTCGCGAGCACTATACGCTGAACCAGAGCCAGCAGCCGACGGTCATTGAACTGGACGGCAAGTCACACTGGGGCCTGAAGCTGGAAATCCAGCAGCCGGTCACCCGCCAGGCGCAGCTGAAGGACGTCGAGGCCGGCGCCTATTACAAAGTCACCCCGTCCATCCGCGTTGGCGGCACGGTCGGTCTGACAGACACCAAGGCGCCCGCCGCCCAGACCGACAGCACCAGCCCGGTCGCCGCCCGCCTGCGCCTCGGCGCCAGCGTGAAGTTCTAGCCCCGGCCGGTCGGGCCCCATTGATACCGCAAACGCCGACCCGCCACGCCGCCATTCTCAAACGCATGGCAGACGCTGCGCGCGCCTGCGGCCGCGATCCGGTCGACATTGTTCTGACCGCCGTATCCAAACAGCAGGACTGGGCGGCGATCGCCCCGGTCATTGCCCAGGGCCAGACCGTGTTCGGCGAGAACCGTGTGCAGGAAGCGCTGGCCCGCTGGCAGGGACGACGCGAGGGTCTCGAGCTGCATCTGATCGGCCCGCTGCAGAGCAACAAGGCCGAGGAGGCCGCCGCCTTTTTCGACGTGATCGAAACCCTGGATCGCGAAAAGCTCGCCCGCGTCCTGGCCGGGCTGAACCGGCGGCCGCGCCTCTACATTCAGGTCAATACCGGCGAGGAGCCGCAAAAGGCCGGCGTCGCGCCCGCCCAGGCCGACGCCTTCATCGCCCTGTGCCGCAATCTCGGCCTGACCATCGAGGGCCTGATGTGCATACCGCCCCAGGGCGAGCCGGCCGGGCCCCACTTCGCACTGCTGGCCAAGATCGCGGCGCGCAACGGTCTGGCAAAGCTGTCCATGGGCATGAGCGATGATTTCGAGACCGCCATCCGCTTCGGCGCCACCAGCGTGCGGATCGGCTCGGCCTTGTTCGGTCAGCGCAGCTAGTCGAGCGTCACCTCGAGGGCATCGCCTGGCGCGGCCATCGCCAGCACCCGTTCCAGATCCGCCCGGCTCAAAGCCACACAGCCTTCGGTTGGCGCGTAATTGGGGCGGGCCAGATGAAGAAAGATCGCAGAGCCGGCCCCGGGGACGGGCGGATCGTCATTGTGGCCCAGCACGACGGCCAGATCGTAGATATCGTCGTCCCGCCACATCCGCTCGCAGCCGGCGGGATAGGGCAGCCGGACCGGGCGGTTGTAGGCCGGATCGGCGGGCGCGTCGCACCAGCCGTCTTCGGGCGCGATCGGCGTTATCGGCAGGGCGGTGACCGGCGGCGGGCCCTTGTCGGGCCGGTAGAGCACGCGGCGCAGGGGCCAGACGCCGGCGGGAGTTGCGCCGTCGCCCTCGTGCTTGGCCGCGGCGGCGACCACCCCTGAACGGCCCAGGGCGCAACGGACCCGCAAGGCGGGGCCTTCAAACACGCCGCCGGGTGATGACTTGAAGTTCATCTTATCCCCTTTGCCTAAGGCCCCGGACCGGTGCAATGATCACGGCATGGCACAGAAGAAGACCATACTGATCATTGACGACGACGACGAGCTGCGCGCCGCCCTGATGGAACAGATCGAACTGCACCAGGAATTCACCGCCATCCAGGCCTCCACGGCCGGCGACGGCGTGCGGATGGCCAAGGACGCCCGGGTGGACCTGATCCTGCTGGACGTTGACTTGCCCGATATGGACGGCCGCGAGGCCTGCCGGCTGATGCGCAAGGGCGGGGTCGGCGCGCCGATCATCATGCTGACCGGGGCGACGGGCGATTCCGACACCATCCTGGGCCTCGACGCCGGCGCCAACGACTATGTCACCAAGCCGTTCAAGTTCGCCGTGCTGCTGGCTCGCATCCGCGCCCAGCTTCGCAGTCACGAAGCCTCGGAAGACGCCGTTTATCTAATCGGTCCCTACGAATTCAGGCCAGCCGCCAAGGCGCTGTTCGACCAGGCCGGCAAGAAAATCCGCCTGACCGAGAAGGAAACCGCGATCCTGAAATACCTCTACCGGGCCGGCGAAAAGCCGGTGACCCGCGAAGAGCTGCTGACCGAGGTGTGGGGCTATAACGCCGGGGTGACCACCCACACGCTCGAGACCCACGTCTACCGCCTGCGCCAGAAGATCGAGCCGCATCCGGCGGCCGCGAAACTGCTGCTCACCGAAGCGGGCGGATACCGGCTGCAGCCGTAAGATGCGGCGAAGCGGAAAGCTGCTTGCCGGTCTGGCCGCCATTCTGGCCCTGGCGATACCTGTCCTGGCCAGCCCGGCGCCAGCGGCCCCGGCCGTCGCTGAGCTTGACTGCGCCCAACCGGCAAGTCCTTTCGACGCAAAGGTTTGCGGCGATCCGGACCTGGTCAGGGCTTATCGTAACCTGACCCAGGCTTTCCAGAAGGCGCTCGCCCAGGTTCCCGAGCGCTGGCGCGAAGCGCTGGGAGACAGTCAGCGCGCCTGGCTGGCCTATGCGCCACTGGCGTGCAGGGCGAACCCGGACGGCGAACCGCCGGCGCCGACATGCCAACGCGACATGATCGATGCGCGGGCCGATGACCTCAACCACACCACATCGCGCATTGCCGGCAAGGCCTTCGTGACCATCGTCACCTATCGCACGCGCCAGAACGCCGGGCGCGCGGACGACAACGGCCCGCCCGTCCGGGTCTGGCAAACCCGCCTCCTGCAAATCCTGCAGCCGGAGGGCCCGGCGGATGAGCAATGGAACGCGGCGATGGCGGACAGGCTGACGGGCGTCATGGCGGGTGATACGGCCCTGACCGCGATTGGCTCCGTCGAGATCGACAGCCTGGCGCCGGGTTTCATCGCCGCGACCCTGCGGCGCTACGACACCAACGGCGACGTCGACGGCTACGACCTGACGTCGATCCCCTGGTCGCTGACCCTGAACCGGGAGCTGAAGCCGGAGGACCTGTTCACCGACCTGGCGGCCGCCAAGAGCGCCATCGCCGACCTGACCAAGCAGATCCTGATGTCCCAGCACGGCGACCAGGCGGACGGGGTGTCCCTGATCCAGATCCGCCGGGTGACCGACCGGACGGACTATTGGCGGGTGACGGCCGGCGGGCTCGATATCCACTCGGGCGATGTCCACCTGGATATCTACAGCGCGACGATTCCGTGGCGCGATCTTGCGTCCTATCTGCGCCGCGACCTGCCGTTTGACGTCAAGGCCCTGCGCGCCGGATCGCCTAGACCACAAGATCCGCGCTGACCGGGGCGTGGTCGCTCGGGCGCTCCCACATCCGCACATCGTCATGGACGCGCGCCTGAGCGCCTCCGGCGCCTAAGGCCGCCTCGCGCAGACCAGGTGAAATGAGAATGTGATCCAGCCTCAGGCCGCGGTTTGACTGGCGAAAGTCGGCGGCGCGATAGCTCCACCAGGAAAACAGTTTCTCCGGATCGGGGATCGCCTCGCGCACCATGTCGGTGAACTGGCCGGCGGCCATCAGGGCGGCGAAGGCTTCGAGCTCGGCCGGCGTGTGGCTGACCACTTTCAGCATGTATTTGTGGTTCCACACGTCGTGCTCGCCCGGCGCGATGTTGAGGTCGCCCGTCACCACCAGCGGCGCCTTGGGATCGCGCCGCGCCATTTCGACGGTCAGGCGTTCGTAGAAGTCGAGCTTGTGGTCGAATTTGGGGTTGGCCGCCCGGTCGGGAAGATCGCCGCCGGCGGGGATGTAGAAGTTCTGCACCTCGACCCCGGCGATGATCCCGCCGACGCAGCGG
>CAZJBC010000147.1:0-7388 GCA_964543805.1 uncultured Brevundimonas sp. | reverse complement strand
ACGGTCCTTGTGCGCCTCGACGCCCTGCCACCCCCGCCAAAGAGAGAGCCCCACATCAAGCTGGCTGTCGGCGACCTCGGCTTCCGCGGCACAGATGTCGAATGTCAGGTCTCGCCGGACGGCTCGGGCTACATAAAGGTGTTCTCGGGCGAGGCTGTCCTTACGCCCAATGCCGGAGTGGCGATTGACCTTGGCGCAGGCCAGATGGTGACCTTTTCGGGCTCCAGGCAGATTTCCCCGTCTAGGCCGATCGACAGCAGCGCTTCCTCCCAACCCGACGTCGTTCGCACGGCTCCCGCGAAGTGATCTCCGTCCAGATCGCGGGCGCCCGGAGAATGGCTCGCACGGGGAAGTCGTAAGGCAGAGTCACGCCCTTCGCTGGCCGGACCCGTATCGGCGCCCGGCGGAGAATTCAGACGCCATCCGAAAATGCCTACCCCAACTCTCCCGCCCGCTTGACCGCGGCATCGACCGCCGCCTTCAACAGCTGCGGAAACCCGCCCTCGCCCATCAGCACCTTCAGGGCCGCTTCGGTCGTGCCGCCGGGCGACGTCACTTGCCGGCGCAGGTCGGCGGGGGGCTCGCCGCTTTCGCCCATCAGGGCGGCGGCCGAGATGATGGTCTGGCGGGCCAGTTTCTGGGCGTCATGAACCTCAAGACCGGCGGCGGCGCCTGCCTGTTCCAGGGCTTCGATGAAGGCGTAGAGATAGGCCGGGGCCGAGCCTGACACCGCCGTGGCCGCATCCATCAGGCCTTCGTGGGTCAGGTCCACCGTCAGGGCGACCGGATCGAACAAGGCGTGCGCGG
This sequence comes from uncultured Brevundimonas sp., assembly GCA_964543805.1. Classification (GTDB taxonomy): domain Bacteria; phylum Pseudomonadota; class Alphaproteobacteria; order Caulobacterales; family Caulobacteraceae; genus UBA5005. Next base: position 6,581 of record CAZJBC010000147.1, on the reverse strand, counting down.
CTGCGCGGGCGACGGAATCCGTCGAGAAGATCGAGGCCACGCCCTTGCCGATCGCCACCGCCGTGGTCGGCATGACGCGGGCGACTTTTCGTGGCGCGAAGGCCTCTTCCAGAGCTGTCAGGGTCACGCCTGCGGCGATGGAGACAATGACGGCGTCCATGGAGAGCAGGGGCTCGACCTCGGCGGCCACGACCTTCCACAGCTGCGGCTTGACGCTGATCAGCACCGTGCGCGCCGTCGCCAGCATCTCGTCCGGCGGATTGAGGTGTCCGGCGGCCAGCGCCTCGGGCGACGGAGTCGGATCGCGAACGATCAGGTCGGAGGGTGCAAAGGCCTCGGCGTCGAGCCAGCCGCGCACCAGGGCGCCGCCCATCCGGCCGCCGCCCAAAAGCAATATGGGTGCGACCTTCCCAGGCATTACGCCCGGCCGACGGTCTCGAAGAGGCAGGACGACACCGCTTCGGTGGGGGTCTTGCCATGGGCCAGCAGGAAGTCGAAGGCCGGATAGAACCGGTCGGCCGCCTCAACGGCGGCGTCGATCATGGCCGCGGCCTGGGCAAGCGTCGGCCGCTCGCCCTCCGGCAGCGGCAGGGCGTGGCGGAACAGCAGTTCGTCGTCCTCGCTCCACAGTTCGAAGTGGCCGATCCAGACGCGCTGATTCACCAGGGCCAGCAGTTCGAACAAACCCTGGCGCATGGCGTCGGGAACCTGCAGGTCCAGCGCCAGGCACAGCTGAAGACAGCCGGCTTCCTCGCGCCAGGCGAACCACAGTTCGTAGTCCTTCCAGTCGCCGATCAGGGAAAAGGCCAGGTCGCCGTCGTCGGTGCGGTCAAAGGCCAGGTTCTCCGCCGCCAGGACGCGCTCGATCACATCCAGCGGGTCGGCGACCAGCAGGGCGTCATCTTCGTCCGGATGCGGGATATCCATGTCCTGCCGTCCTTTGGCTGAGAAAGGCGCCGCCGCCGGGACATCCGGAGACGGTGAATCAGCGATTAGGATTACCCTAGACTGCTTCGCGCCGTTCGTCACAACGCGTTCTTGCGCAGGGCGAGCCTAGCTCGCTTTGGGGGTGCGTGGTTTGGCGGGGGCTTTCGCCTTGGCCGCCGGTTTTGCAGGCCTGGCGGCCGCCGCCCTGGGGGCTGCGGCAGGCTTGGCGCCGGTCAGTTTGGCGACCTGCGCGCGCAGGGCGGCGATCTCGGCGCGCAGGGCGTCCAGCTCGTCACGGCGCACCAGATCAAATTCGGCGACGAACTTGTCGCCCTGGGCGCGGAACGCGGTTTTGGCTTCGTCGCCGGCGGCCTGGGCCAGGCCCATGGCGGCCTGGGTGATCTTGGCCAGTTCGTCCATCAGGGGGTTTTGCGTCTGCATGGTCTCCATATAGGACGCAGCCCCCAAAAAGCGAAGGGGCCCCGCAGGGCCCCTTCTTTGGTTCGCAGTTCGAAGTTTCGGATCAAGCCGTCTTGGGCTTCAGGACGTCCATGATGCCCATGACGCCGACGATGGCCATCAGCGCCATCAACAGGTCCCGGATCAGGCCGTAGAGGACCTGGGCGTCGGTGATGCCGCCCGCATGCTTGGCGGCGGCTACAAGAGCGTTGCCGGCAAACAGGCTTTGCATCGCGTTGACGTCCGCCATCTTGGGATGGTTGGTCAGGAACAGTTCGGCGATCAACACCACCACGATGCCGCCGACGCCGACCAGCAGTTTAAAGATCTTGGCATTGCTGGCCATTTTAGCCTCGCTGGGCGCGCCGTTGACCATTTCGTTCTTGATGCACCGAGCCGAGACCAAGTGAGCGACCACCGCCAGAATGTAGAACGGAATCAGATAATAGAACGCGGTTTGTAGCCCATTGGTCGAGGCCGTCGCGCAGGTAGCCTTGGCCGCATCGACGGCCGTCTTGCAAAGTTCAGGCGTCAGGCTGGAGGCGGCCAGGTTGCTGATGTTGAAGTGGTCGCTGAGGATGCCGATCATGGTGGGCCCGCCGCCCAGTCCAATCAGGTTCAGCACCAGAAGCAGCATGGCGCCGGAGATGGTGCGCTGGATCGCCTTGACGTTGTTCTGAACGATGGCCAGGGCCGGGGCCAGATAGAAGATGTTGAGGAAGGTCGGGATCGTCAGGAACGCCAGTTTGGTCCACATGTCGTGGGCCCAGACGAAGCCAATGAAACCGGGGATCGCCAGAGTCAGGGCGGCGGCCGGCAGCAGGGCGTAGTTGACCGGTGATTTCTTGGCCAGCACGTCGACGACTTTGCCCGAAAGCCAGGTGCCCAGGCCCATGGCGATAGCCAGGAGCAGGGCGTAGTTAAGGTTCATCTTGGTCCACACCGGAACGGTGTAGGTCCGCTGCATGAAGGCGACGGTCCAATTAAGGATCGCATAACCGCAGAACGCCGCCATGGCGCAGGAGACCGCCGCAGCCAGAAGCATGGGCCGGCCGAAGAATTCGTTCAGCGATTTGGTGAAGGGTTGGCGATCCAGCGCCTGGGTCGGCGATTCTTCCATGTGAATGTCGAGCTTGACGTCCATGGCGCCTTTCTTGGGTTCGCGGACCACGATGACCAGCAGGAACGAGGCCAGCATGCCGGCGATGCCGATGCTGATGAAAGCATCGCGCCAGCCCCAGCCCGGGTGGTCAGAGATCGTCGGTCCCAGATAGGCGCCCAGCGCCATGCCGAACGGCACACCGAGCGAAAAGATCGCCAGCGCCTGGCCACGGCGTTCAGCCGGGAAATAGTCCGAAACGATAGAATAGGAAGGCGGCGCCCCACAGGCTTCGCCGACGCCCACGCCCATCCGGGCCGTAGCCATGACCCCGAAGGATGACGACTTGCCGCAAAGAATGGTGAACAGGCTCCAGACGAAACAGCCCGCGCCCAAAATCCACGTTCGCACCGATCTGTCCGCCAACCAGCCCGCGGCCACGCCGAGGATGGTGTAGAACAGGGCGAAGAGCAGCCCCGTCATCAGGCCCATCTGGGTGTCGGTCAAGTGCAACTCGGCCTTGATGGGGGTAATCAACACCGACATCAGTTGCCGGTCCATGAAGTTGAAAATGTAAACGAAGCACAACACAGCGAGCACGACCCAGGCGTAGATGGGCGTGCGGGCGGACTGTGCGGGCGCGGCCGCGGTGGTCATTGAATAGTTCCTCCCGAATTGGCGGGCAGGCCTTGTTATGTCGGCCGCCTCGCACGTTCGAAAGGTATGTTCCACATCCGCGAAACGTTTTCCAGTAACCTTTCGTGAAGGGTGTCCTTCCCGTGGAGCGCCATCGCCGCTATCAAGACAGCCGATAGACAAGAGCGATACGCAAGGGAGGCCAATCGCCGTGGTACTGCTCGCTATAGACTTTCCGAACTTCAACAAATTCGTGTTCGGCCTGCACTGGGGCGGGTTCGGTGTGCGCTGGTACGCGCTGGCCTATGTGGCCGGCATCCTGCTGGGCTGGTGGTACGCCGTCCGGCTGATGCGCAAGGAGCCGATCTGGGGCGCGCGCGCCCCGGTCATGACCCGCGAGCAGGTCGACGACCTGATCCTTTGGGTGACGGTGGGGGTGATCATCGGCGGGCGGCTCGGCTCGATGCTGTTCTATAACACCGCCGCCATCTGGGAGACGCCGCTGGAGATCTTCAAGATCTGGAAGGGCGGGATGAGCTTCCACGGCGGGCTGATCGGCGTGGCCCTGGCCATGCTGGGGTTCGCCAAGGTCAACAGGATTCCGCTGTTCCGGATCAGCGATCTGGTGGCGCCTTGCGTACCCATCGGCCTGTTCTTCGGCCGCATCGCCAACTTCATCAACGGCGAGCTGTGGGGCGGCTATACGACCATGCCCTGGGGCTTCAATGTGCCCGAGGGCCTGCTGCCGAAGAGCGATCACTATCCGGAAATTCCGCATCATCCGAGCCAGCTGTACGAAGCCTTCCTGGAAGGCCTGGTGCTGTTCATCATCCTGCGGATGGCTACGCACGTCTGGGGCCAGCTGAAGCGGCCCGGCGCGGTAACCGGCATCTTCCTGCTTGGCTACGGGATCTTCCGCATCCTGATCGAGCTGGTCCGTCTGCCCGATGACGGGTTGGATAACCTGCCGCTCGGCCTGCACATGGGCATGATTCTGTCGGCGCCCATGGTGATCGGCGGGCTGTGGCTGATGCTCAAGTCAAAGCCCGAGCTGAAGCCGGCTGTAGCCCAGTCGGCGGCGCCGCCCCCGGCCCCGTCCGCGAAACCAAAGACAACGCCCAAGCCCAGGGCGGCTGCCAAAACCGCCGCCAAGCCGAAGGCCAAGCCGAAGACATGAGCCTGAAGGCGCGGCTCGCAGCGCAGATCGCGGCGAGCGGCCCGATGACCATCGCGGCCTATATGCAGGCGTGCCTGTACGATCCGAAGGGCGGCTACTACGCGACGCGCCCTGCTCTGGGCGAGAAGGGCGACTTCATCACCGCCCCGCTGGTCTCGCAGATGTTCGGCGAGCTGATCGGCCTGTGGGCGGTGGAAACCTGGCGCGGACTGGGCGCGCCGGCGGCCTTCCGGCTGGTGGAGGCCGGGCCCGGCGACGGGACGCTGATGAGCGACATCCTGCGCGCCGCAAAGCTTGTCCCCGAGTTCCTCGACGCCTGCGAGGTGTGGATGATCGAGGTCTCCGAGCCCCTGATGCAGCGGCAGATGGCGGCCCTGGCGCAGGCGCCGCTAACGCCTGCCTGGGCGAGCCGCCTGGAGGATGTGCCCTCCGGCGCGCCGGTGATCCTCATCGCTAACGAACTGCTCGATTGCCTGCCGGCCCGCCAGTTCGTGCAGACCGAAGGTGGCTGGGTGGAAAAGCTGGTCGGTCTGGACGCGGCCGGAGAGCTGACCTTCGCCCTGTCTGCCCCGGCCCCAGAAGGCGGCATGATCCTGGAGATGTCTCACGCCCAGGAAGCCTTCGGCCTGGCCGTGGGGCGGATCGTGCATGAGGAAACCGGCGCGGCCCTGCTGATCGACTATGGCCGCGCCGAGCCGGGCTTTGGCGACACGTTTCAGGCCCTGACCCATCACGCCAAGGTCGATCCCCTGGCTGAGCCGGGCGCAGCCGACCTGACCGTCCACGTCGACTTTCCCGCCGTGCTGGACGCGGCCAGGGTTCAGGGCTGCGCAACCGCCATCACCACCCAGGGACAGTTCCTGCGCCGGCTGGGCATCGAATACCGCGCCGCCGCGCTTGCCCGCGCAAAGCCCGAAAGGACCGAGACCCTGCAGCGCCAGATCCACCGCCTCGTGGCCCCCGATCAGATGGGCGACCTGTTCAAGGCGGCCGTGGTATACTTTCCCCCAACACCGCCGCCGCCCGGATTTGCCGACCTGCCGGAATGAGAACCTTCGCCTCGCCCCTGCTGGAAGCTCTGCCGGGAATTCGGCACGCCTTCTTCACGCGCGAAGGCGGAGTCTCCAGCGGCGTCTATGCCAGCCTGAATGTTGGCCGCGGCTCAAAGGACAATCCGCAGCATGTGGCCGAGAACCGCGCTCTGGCGGCGGCGCATTTCGGGGCCGGACCCAGCCAGCTTCTGACCTGCTACCAGATCCATTCGGCCCAGGCCCTGATCGCCGACGGGCCCTGGGATGACAAACCGCAGGAAGGCGACGGCGTCGTCACCCGCGTGCCGGGCCTGATCTGCGGCGCCCTGTCGGCCGACTGCGCGCCGATCCTGCTGGCCGATCCTGTGGCCCGCGTCGTCGCCGCCGCCCACGCCGGATGGAAAGGCGCGCTGGGAGGCGTCATCGCCGACACCGTCGCCCAGATGGTTCAGCTGGGCGCAACGCCCGCCAGCATTGTCGCCGCCATCGGCCCGTGCATCGGCCCGGCCTCCTATGAGGTGGGGCTGGAGTATGAAGAACGGTTCGTCGCCGCCGGGGCCGGGAATGGGCGATTTTTCGCCCCCGGCGCCTCGCCGGACAAGCGCCGGTTCGACCTGCCCGGCTTTGTGCTGGAGCGGTTGAAGGCTGCGGGCGTGGCCCGCTGTGAGTGGACCGGCCAGGACACCTGCGCCGACGAGATGCTGTTTTCCAACCGGCGCGCATTTCAGCGGGGCGAAAGCGACTATGGCAGGCTGTTGTCAGCGATCATGTTGACAAGTCCGGCTTAAGCCTTGCCCCCACCCCTTGCCCTGCTAGAAGCTCGCCCCATAGCGACTCGCAGGGGAACCGATGAAGCTGCTCTCCGGTAACTCAAACCGCAAATTGTCCGCCGCCATCGGCGAGTACCTCGACCTGCCGCTGACCCAGGCCCAGGTGCGCCGCTTTGCCGACAACGAAGTCTTTGTCGTCATTGAGGAAAATGTCCGCGGCGAAGATGTCTTCCTGATCCAATCGACCTCCTTTCCCGCGAACGACAACCTTATGGAGCTGTTGATCTGCATCGATGCGCTGAAGCGCGCCTCGGCCCGGCGGATCACGGCGGTCATGCCCTACTTCGGCTACGCTCGTCAGGACCGCAAGACCGGCGGCCGCACGCCGATCTCGGCAAAGCTGGTGGCCAATCTGGTCACCCGCGCCGGCGCCGACCGGGTGCTGACCATGGACCTGCACGCCGGCCAGATTCAGGGCTTCT
>CAZJBC010000146.1:0-7401 GCA_964543805.1 uncultured Brevundimonas sp. | reverse complement strand
CCGATCAGGCGATGTACGCGCACAAGAAAGCGCAAAGAAGCGCGGCCGAATAAAAAAGGCGCGCCTTGCGGGCGCGCCTTTTTGCGTTATCGCCGATAGCGTTACGCCATCGCCTTTTTCAAATTCTCATCCACCTTGTCCAAGAAGCCTTCGGTGGTCAGCCACTTCTGATCGGGGCCAACCAGCAGCGCCAGATCCTTGGTCATAAAGCCCTGCTCGACGGTGTCGACGCAGACCTTCTCCATCGTGGAAGCGAATTTCGCCAGCTTCTCGTTGTTGTCCAGCTTGGCGCGATGCGAAAGACCGCGCGTCCAGGCGAAGATCGAGGCGATGGAGTTGGTCGAGGTCGACTCGCCCTTCTGGTGCTGGCGGTAGTGGCGGGTCACGGTGCCGTGGGCGGCCTCAGCCTCCAGGGTCTTGCCGTCGGGGGTGACCAGAACCGACGTCATCAGGCCCAGCGAGCCGAAGCCCTGGGCCACGATGTCGGACTGCACGTCGCCGTCGTAGTTCTTGCAGGCCCAGATATAGCCGCCCGACCACTTCAGGGCCGAAGCGACCATGTCGTCGATCAGCCGGTGCTCGTAGGTCAGGCCCTTGGCCTTGTACTGCTCAGCGTACTCGGCGTCGAAGATCTCCTGGAAGATGTCCTTGAAGCGGCCGTCATAGGCTTTCAGGATGGTGTTCTTGGTCGACAGATAGACCGGATAGTTGCGCTGCAAGCCGTAGGCGAAGCTGGAGTGCGCAAAGTCGCGGATCGAGTCATCCAGATTGTACATGGCCATGGCCACGCCGGCGCCGGGCGCGTCGAACACCTCGTGCTCGATCACCGCCCCGTCGTCGCCGACGAACTTGATCGACAGTTTGCCCTTGCCGGGGAAGAGGAAGTCGGTGGCCCGGTACTGGTCGCCAAAGGCGTGACGGCCGACGACGATCGGCTTGGTCCAGCCGGGCACCAGGCGCGGCACGTTCGAGCAGATGATCGGCTCGCGGAAGATCACGCCCCCTAAGATGTTGCGGATGGTGCCATTCGGCGACTTCCACATCTTCTTGAGCTTGAATTCCTCGACGCGCTGCTCGTCGGGGGTGATGGTCGCACACTTGACGGCGACGCCCCACTTTTTCGTCGCGTTGGCGGAATCGATGGTCACCTGGTCGTTGGTGGCGTCGCGGTTCTCGATGGACAGGTCGTAGTAGTCGAGCTTGAGATCCAGGTACGGGAAGATCAGCTTTTCCTTGATCAGCGCCCAGATGATGCGGGTCATCTCATCGCCGTCCATGTCGACGACGGGGTTTTTCACGACGATCTTGGCCATGCCGGTTTCCTGGTGCTTTCAAGGTTCGAATTGCGTTCGCGCCGCTATAGCCGAAGCCGGTGGCGCGGCGAAGTCCGCAAGGCAAAGAAAACCACAAAGCGCGCAAAGAATGCACAAAGGACACGAAGGCCTTTGTGACCTTCGCGCGCCCTTCGTGAGCTTCGTGGTTTTCTTCTCTGAGGCGCTATCGGCGCAGACAAGCTGCGCCTGCGTGAGCGCGGGTCAGGCCGCCACGTCCCAGGCGCCGCGGGGCTCGCAGCCAGGTCGCCAGCGGATGCAGTGGGGCGCGGACAGGTCGACGTTGAACTGGCGCACGTGGTCGCGTTCGACGTTGTTCTTCGGCGGAGCCAGAGCCTTGATGGCGCGGGAAGCCGCCCAATAGGCGGGTTTCAGTACGGCGGGCGTGCGTCGCGAGACGGGCGTTAGCCCCAAGCGCCGGCGCAAGGTTCCGTTGGTGTAGAGCACCCCATTGGTCAGCATCGAGCGCGGGGTCGAAAACTCGATGGAAATCGACACGTTCAGATCATCGCCGTTCAGCACCCGGTGCGGCGAGTGGACTGGCCACGACACCGCCTGACCGCCGGTGAGGGTCACGGGCACGGCCTGGTCGTCCATCGATTTTGTCCAGGGCAGGTCGGACAGGTTTTCCTTCAGCAGGATGGCTTCCAGCGCCTGTTCGGAGACGATCTCTTCCTTTGGCGGGTAGACCAGGATCGTCTTGGTCCCGCGGATATGCCACAACATGGTCTCGACGTGATCGACGTGGAAAAAGACGCCCATCTGGGCTGAGCTGATCAGCACCGCCCCGTCCGCCGATACAACCCGCATGCCCGTGGCCTTGACGAATTCGTCCATCAGCTGGCTGAAGACCTTGCGATAGGTCGGATGCTTGGTCATGGCGCTGCGGGGCGAGACCCACAGGCGCCCGCGGCGGGCGGCCTCGACCAGGCCCGCGCCGTCCAGACCGGGCGCATCGCCGGCGATCCAGCGCACATCGGCGGGCGGCCGGGGCGGCATGGTGCAGATGGTGATCTGATCGCGGGGGGTCTCGTCGAGCAGCCTGGCCAGCGCCTCGTCGGTGAACAGGCCGGTTTCCGCCAACCGGTGGTTGAAGCGGACGATTTCGGTCTTGGCCTTACGCGGGTCGGTCCCGTTCCAGTCGGCGATCAGGTTCATGGTCTCTGTCCCAAAGCGGTTCACTTGGGCGCCTGCGCGGCAAGGCTCGGGCCAACCGGAACCTTGGCATGGGCAAGGGGTTAGGAAGGACATGGACCCATCCAGGTTCGCCCGATCACGGAGAACAGCATGACCCCGTTACGTTTTTGGCTCGGTGTCGCCCTGGCCGGGGCGGTCGCCGGTTGCGCCCACGATGGCCCGGCTTTCAATACCCCGCCGTCAGACGTCAAGGTCGTGGAAATGCACACCACCTTGCGCTTCTCGCCCGAGACCCTGACCATTTCGCGTGGCCAGACCGTGCAGTGGTCCAACAAGGCGATCATGACCCACACCGTCGCCTTTGACCCGTCCAAGGTGAAGGACCCGGCGGACGTTTCGCTCCCGGCCGGTGTTACGCCTTTCACCTCCGGCGAGGTGATGTCCGGCCAGACCTGGACCCACAAGTTCACGGTGCCGGGGACCTACCACTACGTCTGCCAGCCGCATGAGGGGCTGGGGATGAAGGGGACGATCATCGTGCAGTAGGCCAAGGCCTGCTAAGCTTGACCTCGTTCAGCGCGAACGGGGAGCGTGACGATGGAAACCGACGAGTCTGACAAGGCGCCAGCCGCCGCCCACGACATGCCGAGTCATCGAATCTACGGGGTGAGCGTCGCCAGCGTTTATCCGCTCTATGTCGCCAAGGCCGAGAGGAAGGGACGTACGCGGGCGGAGGTCGATGAAATTTTCCTGTGGCTGACCGGCTACAGCTCGGGCGGTCTTGCCAGCGAACTGGAAAAACGCACGGATTTTCAGACCTTTTTCGCCCAGGCGCCGCGCCTCAACCCCGCCCGCAGTTCGATCACCGGCGTGGTCTGTGGCGTGCGCGTGGAAAACATCGAAGAGCCGACCATGCGTGAGATCCGCTACCTGGACAAACTGATCGACGAACTGGCCAAGGGCCGGCCGATGGAGAAGATCTTGCGGCGGACGGGGTAGGGCGCACCTCCCCCATTTATGGGGGAGGCAGACCCCGAAGGGGTCGGTGGGGGCGAGCCGCGCGCACGGTCGTGGATGCCGCGCGCCCCCAACCCCCCGTCGCGGTCCCCCACCCCCAAAAAAGGGGGGGGGGGTGTATCCCTACCCCCTCAAGCGCCCCCGCGTTGTCGCCGTCGCCGCCGCAGCGCGGGCGCGGTCTTCAGCCCGGGCGCCGGCCAGCATGTCTTCCAGGGCGTAGTTACCCTCGTGGCAGGCGTATTCATAGATGCCCTGGCCCGGCGGCAGGGACGAGAATTCGTACTCGCCGCCCCAATCGCTGTCCCACGCCACCGGATCGTGGATGATGTACTGATAGTGCATCCGCGTCGGCGAAACCCGGGTGAACTTTTCGGTGATGGTCAGGGTCTGCCAGCTGCCGTTATAGGCCTGGGCCTGGGGAATATTGGTCGTCTCGACCACCAGGGTGTCGCCCTCGTAGTGGCCGATGGAATCGCCGAACCAGGGGCGCACGCCGTCGGTGCGGTGTTTGGCGTTCAGATGCACAACGCGCACGTCGTGGACCATCTCGACCCAGATGGCCACCGAGTCCTTGCCCTGCACGAAGCCGTAGTTGTTGTTGTAAAAGCCGTTGGGGAACATGGGCGGCCCGGCGTTGCGGCCGAACGAGATCATGCACCGCTCGCTGACCGGCCATTCCTCCGGATTGGCGCGGGTGTTGGCGACCCGGCCAACGCCGCCCGCTCCGCCGCGTCCGGCGCCTGCGCCGGCCGCAGCCGCCCCAGCCCCGCCGCGTGGGCCGCGCGCCGGCGCCGCATCCTCGTTCTCGCCGCCTTCGGTGTTGATCCCGCGCACAGCCACGGCCGCGGCGGTCTTGCGCGCTGGCGGGCGGCCGTCCGGGGTGGTCAGGAAGGACGAGCGCGGCTGGCCGTTCACGCGCATCACCGAGGCGCCTGGATCCAGCCAGCCGCGGTTATAGGCGCCGGTGCCGCTGGCCAGCGAGCCCGTGTAGCGGGTGCGGATGCCTTCCTCGAGCGGGGTGCCGCCCTTGGCGTAGACCGGCGCATTGGGATCGGTCGGCCGGTTGCCGGCGTCGACCTCGGTCTTGACCTCGCCCTCCAGGGCGCGGGCTTCGGCCTCGGTATAGACCAGGTTGGCGACGCCCGCGGGCCGCGTCTCGCCGGTGATCGAGGCGTTGGTCCAGACGATACTGATGTCCGGTTGGCCAAAGGCGTTGCGCGGCGCGTGGTAGGCGCCGGCCTTGGTCGCGGCAGCCTTGGGAGCGGCGGCCTTCGCGGTGGCCAGGGCGGGGGCTTTCGCCTTCGTCTGGACAGCAGTCTGGGCCTTCGGCGCGGCGGCGCCGATCAGGGGGGCCAGGCAAATGGCCGTCCCGAGGCAAAGAGCAAGAGCGCGTTTCAAGGTATCCTCCAGCGTTCAATGCGCCGTCATCGCGGCGCTTGGGAGCGACCGTAACGCCCGCGGGCGGAGTCTGCAACGAAGGGGCGTCTGGTTTGCGTCCTTCGAGACGCCGCTTCGCGGCTCCTCAGGATGACGGGAAGATGTGGATGCCATCTCCAGCGGCTCCGAGGGTTATGCAGCCCACAAAAATCCCGTCATCCTGAGGAGCGCCCGCAAGGGCGCGTCTCGAAGGACGCGGTGATGTGGATGCCATCTCCAGCGGCTCCGAGGGTCATGCAGCCCACAAAAATCCCGTCATCCTGAGGAGCGCCCGCAAGGGCGCGTCTCGAAGGACGCTAGGTCGTCGATGCCGGCCGAAATCCGCGCGCTGACAAACCGGGCAGCGCGTCCCAATCCTGGCGGATCACCGCCTCCTTCTTGGCGCGTGACCACCGCTTCATCTGCCGTTCGACCTGGATGGCGTCGCGGATAGACTGGTGTTCCGAAACCCAGACCAGTTCCACCGGCCTTCGGATCGAAGTGTACCCCGGAAGGCTCCCGGACCGGTGCTGCGCCATACGTTGTTCAAGATTCGTCGTGCACCCAATGTAATAGGAGCCGTCGCTACAGCGCAGAATATAGACCCACGCAACCTTGGGCTCCCGGCTCAACGTTTGCTCCTTGCGACTTGCAGTTCGGTCCCTGCGTCCTTCGAGACGCGCCCTTACGGGCGCTCCTCAGGATGACGGGATTTTTGTGATTGGCGCAACCGGCGGTGGCCTTATCTTCGGAACCAGATGGTCTATGGTCCCCAAAAACCTGGGGAACGTCTCATGAAATTCAGATCCTCGATCGGCCTTGGCGGCATCGTCAGTCTGGCGCTCGCAGCCACCGTCTTCGCCCAGCCGGCCGCCGCCCCCGCGCAACCCCCGACGAAGGACGCGCCCTGCGCCGCCAACCCGCCGATCGCGCCCACGGCTTCCGACTGGATCGGCGCGGGGAATGGCGAGAACGGGCATCGGTATCAGCCCAACCCCGGCATCCGCGCCGCCGACGTCGCCAAACTCAAGCCGAAGTGGACCTTTACCCTCACGCAAGGCAACGCCCAGCCCACCGTCATGGGCCAGTGGCTGTGGATCGCCGGCTCCGGCGGGCTCTATGCGCTGGACACCAAATCCGGCTGCGTGCGCTGGCATGTGGAGACCCTGGCCGCCCGCACCAGCGCCATGCCGGTGAAGACATCCATCTCGCCCAGCGGCTGGGCCCTGGTGATCGGCCTGCGCAACCGCACGGTCAAGGCGCTGGACGCGGCCACCGGGCGTGAGCTTTGGGTCAGCGAGGCGCTGGAGACCCACCGCTCGTCCGGCATCACCGGCTCGATCATCGTCACCGCAACCCAGGTCTTTGTGCCCGTCACCTCGGGCGAGGAAGCGGCCGGCGCGGGCGCCGCCTATGCCTGCTGTTCATTCCGTGGCTCGCTGTCGGCCCTGGACCTGACGACCGGGCGCAAGCAGTGGCAGGTCTATCCCATCACCGAGCCCATGCGCCCGATCCGCAACACAGCGCCGGGCGTCACCTTGCAAGGCCCGGCGGGCGCGGCGATCTGGTCGCAGCCGACGCTGGATACGAAACGGGGCCTGGTTTACGTCGCCACCGGCGATTCCTACACCGAGGCGGCGACCACGGGCACGGACGCCATCATCGCCTATGAGATGGGAAGCGGCCGCGTGCGCTGGCGCAGCCAGGTCACCCCGGTCGACAACTATGTGATGAACTGCAACCGCGCCGGCCAGCCGACGCCGGCCAACTGTCCCGGGCCGCTGGGCGGGGACTATGATTTCGGCGCCTCGCCCCTGCTGGTCAGCCTGGCCGGCGGGCGGCAGGTGGTCGTCTCGGGCCAGAAGAGCGGCCTGGTGCACGGCATGGATCCTGACACTGGCCGCCAGCTGTGGTCGGTGCGCGTTGGGGCCGGCGGCAATCTGGGCGGGGTGGAGTGGGGCATCGCCGCCGACAATGCCCGCGTCTATGCCGGCAGCTCGGACATCCGCGGCCTGTTCGACCAGCTGATGCGCCCGCTGGGCCGCAACGCCCTGCAGGTCGCCCCGCCGACACCCGACCCGGGGCTGTCGGCGATCAACCCGGCGACGGGGCGCCTGATCTGGCGCACGCCCACCCCAAAGGCGCCCTGCAATGTCCGCTCGGCCCTGGTGCCCGAAGGCGCCTGCGCCGCCGGCAATTCCGGCGCGCCGGCGGTGATGCCGGGCGTGGTGTTCGCCGGCGACACGGCCGGCTGGTTCCGCGCCTATGATGCAGGCACCGGGCGCATCCTGTGGGCGCACAACACCGCAGGCCAGACCTACGCCACCGCCAACGGCATCGCCGATCAGCCGGGAGGCGGCATCGACGGCAATGGCCCGACGATCGCGCAAGGCACGGTGTTCGTCACCAGCGGCTTTGCGGGAGCGTCGAACTACGGCGCGACGCCGACGGGCCGGAACGTGCTGATCGCCTATACGGTGGACGGGAAGTAGAGCGGGCG
>CAZJBC010000145.1:0-7407 GCA_964543805.1 uncultured Brevundimonas sp. | reverse complement strand
TGGTCGCCGGCGGCTGTCTTCAGCGCCGCATCGCCGGGCCGGCCGCCCAGGGCGTTGCGCATGGCGGCGTAGAGCGATCCGCCGGATGGCAGGCGGGTCCGATCGCCGACGTGCAGGCGCCAGCCGGCGTTGGCGGCCAGGATGCGGCCGGCCGGCGTGACCAGGGCGGCGGGCTCGGCGAAGGCTGCAATGACCCGCAGCGGTTCCTCATCATCGGCCGGCGCGGGCGAGCGGAAGGCGATCAGCCCCAGGCCCGTGACGATGGCCAGGCCGACCAGCAGCAACAGGCTGGCCAGGGTCTGCGGCCCTGCCTTGACCGCCGGCCAGGCGGCCGCCGCCGCGGCGGCTACAAACGCCAGAGCACCGAGGGCCCAGACCCAGTCAAAGCTGGCGCCTTGCGATGCCCTGCCATCCGTCCGCCGGCCGTTCATGCCTTGGGTCTCCTGAGCGAGTCGCTAGATTCGCATCATATCCTGCCCGCCGCCAGAGGCCTTGCCCCCGGCGCGCGGCGGGCGCGATTCATGATGAAGCCGATGACCTTGGCCACCGCCTGATAGTGGGCGGGCGGGATTTCCTCATCCACGTCGATGGCGGCGTAGAGGGTGCGCGCCAGCGGCGGGTCCTCGACCACCGGCACGCCTGCTTCCTCGGCGATGGCGCGGATTTTCAGGGCCAGGCTGTCCAGGCCCTTGGCCACGCACTTGGGCGCGCCGGTCTTGCCCTGCTCGTACAGCAGCGCCACCGCATAGTGGGTCGGGTTCATGATCACCACCGTGGCGGTGGGAACGGCCTGCATCATCCGGCGGCGGGACCGCTCGATGCGCATCTGGCGCAGCTTGGCCTTGATGTGCGGATCGCCCTCGGTGTTCTTGTGCTCCTGCTTCAGCTCGTCCTTGGTCATCCTCATCCGCTCCATGAAGCGGAAGCGCTGCCACAGGTAGTCGATGCCGGCGGTGACAGCCATGAAGGCGATCACGCCCATGAACAGGGCCTTCATGATGTCCATGGCCAGAGGCAAAATGCCCACTGGCTGCATCATTGCGGCGGCGGTCATCTGGGCCACGCGCGGCTTCAGGATCCACCAGGCGACCGCGCCCACCGTGCCGATCTTGAGCAGCGACTTGATGAACTGGGCCCAGCCGTCGATGCCGAACAGGCGCTTGAATCCGGCCCCCGGCGACAGTTTGGTGATGTCGGGCTTGAGCTTTTCGGCGGTCCACAGAAAGCCATGTTGCATCAGGTTGCCGAACACGCCGGCCCCGGCGGCGGCCAGCAGCACCGCCAGCAGCGGCGGCGCGGCGGCTTCGACCGCCATTCGCAGCACCTGGACGCCCCCCTGTCCGTTCAGGGACATCTGGTCGGGGTGGGCGAGGAACGGGCGCATGGCGTCGAGCATCTGGCGCGACAGATAGCCTCCGCCCATGGCCACCACCGCGAAGGCGGCGATCAGCGCCATCAGCGGGGCGACGTCGGGCGATTTGGCGACATCACCCTTCTTGCGGGCCTCCTCGAGCTTTTTCGGGGAGGCCTCTTCGGTTTTCGAGGCTGCGTCCTCGCCGGCCATCTAGGCGCCGCCCGTAAAGCTGGACGTCAGTTCCCGATAGCGCTGGATCCACAGCATGCCGATCGTGCCCAGGCTGAGCGCGAAGATCGACAGACCGAAGATCACCGACAGGGGCGAGGCGACGAAATAGATCTGGAACTGCGGCATCAACCGGCCGATCAGGCCCGAAGCGATATTGAACACCAGGCCAAAGACGATGACGGGAGCAGCCATCTGGATTCCCAGAGTGAAGGCCTTACCGCAGGTCTGCACCGCCAGGCCCACCGCATCGCCCAGCATCAGGTCATGGCCCGGCTGGAAAGCCGGAATGGTGTAGGAACCGAAGATCGCGCCCAGAAACACGTGGTGCAGGTTGGTGGCGAAGATCAGGGCCAGGCCCAGCACCGACAGAAAGGTCGAGACGCTGCCGGTCGGCTGGGCCTCCATGGGATTGGCGGTCTGGGCGAAGCTCAGGGTCGTCTGCAGCGAGACCACCTCGCCGGCCACGGCCAGGGCGCTCATCATCAGGCGCAGTACGGCGCCGATCAACAGACCGACGAGGATTTCACGGACCAGCAGAAATTCGAGGCCGCCGGTGTCTTCCGGCATGGGCGGCAGATGCGGGCCGGCGATCGGAAAGACGCAGATGGCGATGACCAGGGCCATGCCCGTGCGCACCCGGGCCGGGATGGCCGCCTCGCCCAGACCCGGCATGACCATCAGCATGGCCGCGACCCGGGCGAAGACCATCCCCGCCGCATAGACCTGCTGGGCGGTGGCGTAGTGTTCCACCGCCTGTCAGAGCCCGGCTATTTTGGTCGTAATCTCCCGGAAGAACCCGCCCATCAGGGCGCCCATCAGCGGCAGGAAGATCAGCAGCGAGACAAAGATCGCCACGATCTTGGGCGCGAACACCAGGGTGGCTTCCTGGATCTGGGTCAGGGCCTGGAACAGGCCGATGCCGACCCCTACCACCAGCCCGACGATGAGCACCGGGGCGGACAGCTGAATGGTCAGCCAGATGGCGTCACGTCCAATGTCGAGAACCTCGGCGCCGTTCATCTGCGGTCTTTCGGGAACAAGGGTTTGATCAGGTTCCGCAAGGTCGCATTTTTATGGTTAACGAGGCTTTACTTTTCGCACCCCGCCGGGCCCTCGTCAGCGCCCGGACCTGGCCCCCGGGCCGGTGGCGCCAATCTCGGCCTTGCGCTGACATTGGCCGGTGGCCAAAATCCGGTTTTCGACAGTGTGGGTGGTCCCGTCGGCGGTCAGACTGGTGGAAACGATCTGGTGACGCTCCACCTTCAGGGTCAGCCTGACCCGATCGAAGGCGGCGCTCTGGGTCAGGCTGGTGGTGGTCTTGCCGTCGTTGGACGCGACGCTGGAACTCATGTCCGCGAAATTGACCATCGGCCCGTCGCTGGTGGTGACAAGCGTGGCGGTGAAGGTCTTGTCGACGCCGAAAATGCCCGAGCGGGAAATGACCGACTTCTTGTCCATATCGATCGCCAGATCGGCGGTCTGTGGCTGGCTCTGCGAGCCGGTTTCGACGTTGTCCTGCAGCTGGGTGTTGATCACCGCCACCGAGCAGTCCATGCGCCACAGTCCGCCGGGCGGCGGGGGCGGCGCCTTGCCGGCGGCCAGCGCCTGACCGCCGGCCAGGACAAGGCCGGACAGGCCGGTTGCGCCCAATTTCCAAAGGAGTCTGGACATCGTTCCGATTACCTCGCTGAAGGCCCCTACAATCGCCGAGACGAAGCGGCGTGTCGAGGGGCTGTACCAGTCCGGCTAGATCGGCATCCGCATGATTTCCTGATAGGCGGAAATCACCTGGTCGCGAACGGCCATCATGGTCTCAAGGCTGGTCTGGGCCGAAGAGATCGCGGTCACCACATCGACCATTTCGGCCTTGCCCTGCACCTGGTTGGTCATGGCGGTTTCGGCGGCCTTGGACTGGCCGACCGCGTCGCTGAGCACCTGTTTCAGCATGTCGCCGAAACCGGGACCCGAAGCTGCGCCCGCCCCGCCCGCGCCGCCGGCCGCGCCGGACGCAGCGGCGCCCATCGCCTTTTCGGCCTGAGCCTGGATAGCGGCGTAGGCGCCCGCGCCGGTCAAAGCAACCATGGTTCAGCCTCCTACTTGTTCAACAGATCGAGGGTGCGCGACTGCATGTCGCGCGAGGCTTCGATAACGTTCAGGCTGGCCTCGTAGGCCCGCTGCGCCTCGCGCATGTCCAGGGCCTCGATCAGCGGATCGACATTGGGCATCTTCACATAGCCGCTGGCGTCGGCGGCCGGGTTGCCCGGATCGTATTCGCTCTTGAACGGCGTCTGGTCGGCCTGGACGCGGGTCATTTTCACGCCCTCGGCGCCGCCGGCCACGGATTGGGGTTCGAACACCGGCACCTGCCGCCGGTAGGGATCGCCGCCTGGCGTCTTGGACGTCGAGTCGGCGTTGGCCAGGTTCTCGGCGATGACCCGCATGCGGGCTTCCTGCGCCTTGAGGGCGGAGGCGGCGACCGACATGGCCGAGGATGAGGAGGTGACGGTGTCAGCCATGGCTTAGTCTCCTAGCTTCCCGGCCGGCGGGCGGCGGTGCGGATCAGGTCCATGGACTTCTGGTAGAAGGTGATGGCCGCGTCATAGTCCATGCGCGCCTCGTTCATCTTGACCATCTGGTCTTCCAGATCGACCTGGTTGCCGTCGAGGGTGGTTTCAGAATCCGGCGCCTTCTGAGGCGTCCAGCTGGTGGCCACTCGAGAGCCCGGCGCCGTCATGTGGCCCGGCTCGGTCGCGGCCATGACGATGCCGCCGCCGCCAGACTGCGCTTCCAGCTGCCCCTGGAAGGTGAACGGCTTGAGATCCCTGGGCGTGTAGCCGGGCGTGTCGGCGTTGGCGACGTTCTGGGAAATCAGCTGCTCGCGCTGATTCAGATAGCCGAGCCGGCCGCGCAACATCGAGAACAACGGGATGGTGTCGAGGTTCATGGCTCAAAAGTGAACGAACAGGGTTAATTGCGAATTAACCATGGGCGATCAGAGGATCAGGCCAGCCGCCAATTCCCCGCCCGGATCCGCCCGCCCATGAACCTTCTCGCCATCGTCCAGATGATCGCGGCTCTGGCCGTGACGCTTGGCCTGTTCGGCCTGGGCGTGTGGGCCATGCGCAAGTACGGGCCCGGCCTCACCCGCCGGCTGGACGCGGTGCGCGGCGACCGGCGCCTGGCGGTGCTGGAGACCCTGATCCTCGACCCCAAGAGCCGGCTGGTGCTGGTGCGGGTCGACGGCGCCGAGCGGTTGATCCTGATCGGCCAGGGACAGGCGGTCGAACACGTGACGAGAAAGGTCGAACCATGACCCGGGCCGGGCGCAAAAGCTTGAGCAAGGACGATCGCAAGGCCTTGATGAAAGACATAAAGAAAGCTGTGCTTTTTTCGATTGTTACAACGATTTGCTGCATGATTTTCCCAGCCATTTCCCTGGCCCAGCAGGTCAATATCGACTTAGGCACCGGGGCCGGCCTGACTGATCGCGTGGTGCAGCTGGTCGGCCTTCTGACCGTGCTGACCCTGGCCCCGTCCATCGTCATCATGACCACCTCCTTCGTGCGGATCGTCGTGGTCCTGTCCCTGCTGCGCACCGCCATCGGCCTGCAGCAGAGCCCGCCCAATGCGGTGATCGTCAGCCTGGCCCTGTTCCTCACCGCCATCGTCATGGCCCCGACCTTCACGGCCGCCTATGACGCCGGCGTCAAGCCGCTGCTGGCCCACGAGATGGAGCTGCCCCAGGCGTTCGATGCGGCCGCCGATCCCGTGAAAACCTTCATGCTCACCCAGGCCAAGCCCGACGACCTGGCGCTGTTCGTGCGCCTGTCCCAGACCCCCAAGCCCGCCACCGCCCACGACCTGCCGATCCAGGTGATCGTCCCGGCCTTCATGATCGGCGAGCTGAAGCGGGCGTTCGAGATCGGCTTTCTGCTGTTCGTGCCGTTCCTGGTCATCGATCTGGTGGTGGCCAGCGTGCTGATGAGCATGGGCATGATGATGCTGCCGCCGGTGGTGGTGTCGCTACCGTTCAAGCTGATCTTCTTCGTGCTCGTCGACGGGTGGCGGCTTGTCGCCGGATCACTGGTGGAAAGTTTCCACCGCGTCGCGACGGGCTAGCGGGCCGGTCGTCGCCGCCATCGCACCGGACTCCAGGCTCAAGACAAGCAACGCCAGAAGCCCGGCGAGCGCGACCCCCATCCAAATCCCCACCCGGAAATGCAGACCTAGGCCGACAGCTGATCCAGGGCGCCCATCGCCAGGCCCTGGCAGAACTGCAGGCCGATATTGGTCGCCCAGATGCTGTAGTCCTTGCCGTCCGGCCCCGTCACCAGCTCGCCGCCGATCGAGCGGCCGCGTATCCGTCCCTGGCCATCGATGAGGAGATTGCAGGGCAAGACCCCGTGCGGCGCTTCCTTGGTCGTCGCCAGGTCGTCGAGCAGCCGCCGCTTGTCGGCCGAGCCGTCCATAAAGACGCGCATGCTGCTGATGCCCATCTTTTTGATCGTGTCGGCGGCGTCTGCGGGCGCGTCGAGGTTGGTCCCGGTCAGGATCGACAGCAGGTCAAACCGGTCATTAACGGCCTGGTGTTGAAGGATCGCCATGCCCGGCATTTCGGCGACGCAGGGCACGCACCACTCAGCCCAAAGACTGACCACCAGGGCTTTTCCCCGATACTGGTCAAGCTTGGTCAGCTTGCGATCCTGGGTCATCAACTGGATGTTGGGCCAGGTCATGCCCGCCGGCGCTTTTTTGAAAAAACCCGCCAGCTGATTGTTCATCAGCAGGCCCTTGTCGAAAAGGGGCGGCTCATGAAGCTCAATATCCTTGGTGGTGGCGGCGCCGGTAAACATCGCGGCCGCGCCGGTCAACAGAACCCGGCGATCCAGACCTGAGCCCCGATCCATCTGTGCCTCCCCAAAAGGCGATTCCGGATTGCAGCTAAGCCTATTTTGGCGTGGCGAGATAGATCAGCTCTTGGCGGGCGCCGCGGCGGACGGGGTCACGGACGCGGTCTGTTCGCGGAACTTCTGCTTCATGTGGTTGACCCAGGCGGTGAAGGTGTCGCCGTCGGTCATCACACGGTTCAGATCGCCCGGCGTCAGGTGCGCCGTATCGACGCCCGCCAGCGCCACGCGCAGCGAATCCGGCGAATGGGCGGTGTCGAGATAGTGCGTGAAGCGGTCGCGCAGCCGGCTCAGCGAGACGCCGTCATTGGCCAGGCTGAAGCTGATCGCCGCACGCAACAGGCGCGTTTCCTCGTCGGTCGTCAGGACGGCCGGATTTTTCCAGCGGTCGCCCAGGCGTTTTTCATAGCCGGCGCCGGCTTTCGGCCAGTCGTGCTGACCCCAGGCGATTTCGGCGCGCAGGTCGTCGGCGTCGGGCGTGCGCTCCTGGGCGATCATGTCCGCCGCGTCGTCATAACGGCCAAGGTTCATCAGAGCGCGCGCCGTGACCAGCCGGCGCTCGGAGTTCAGGGCGTTGGGCAGGACCGAGGTGCGGGACTTGTTGATCGCATCCAGCGCCTGTTCCGGCTTGCGGTCCATCAGGTAGACCTCGGCCAGGCGGGTGGCGACCTGGGCGCGGGCGACGCCGTCCTGGCGCTGGAAGGCCTGCCAGTCGAGATCGACCTCGGCGTCGCTAAGCAGATCCACATCAACCAGCCGGCGGGAGATCCGCAGGACCATGTCGTCGCCCTCGGCGCCGACCGGCGTGCGGTCCCGGAAGTCGTTGAACAGGGCCAGGGCCTCGACCGGCGGCAGACCATCGGCCTTGCCGTCGATGAACAGGGCGTGGAACAGGCTCGACAGATCGTTCCGCAG
>CAZJBC010000144.1:0-7468 GCA_964543805.1 uncultured Brevundimonas sp. | reverse complement strand
GGCTTGGGCAGCTCCATCAATCCCAGCGCGCCCTTGATGGTGCTCAGGTCGAAATAGGACTGATGTCCGCCCTGACGGGCTTGAAGCTCCATCAGGCCTGCCGCCACATCCCATGGATGGATCAGGGCGCTGGTCAGTTGGTCGCGGAACCAGAACGCGACGATGAAGCCCGCCACCAGGGCGTACATGCAGGTGAACAGCCGTCCGCGCAGTTCGACCAGATGCGCCAGCAGGGGCGCGCGCGAGCGTTCGATATAGGAATCGTCATCGGGCCCGCTCATTTCGCCGGTCCTTTTTTGACGGGCGTTCGCGGCTTCGCGGGCTTGGCTGCGGGCGTCTTGGGAGCGGTGGTTTTCGGCTTGGCCGCGGCCGGTTTGACCCTCGGCTTCGGGGCAGTCTTTGGCGTGGCTTTAGACTTGGGCGCTTCGACGGGGGCGGGCTCAGCGGCCGGCGTCTCCCCCATCCAGAAGGCCGGGTCATAGATCGCGTTGGCCTGGGGATCGCCGAGCTGCCCGCCAAACTGGTCCGCCACATTGGTGATGGCGTTGGTGACTTCACCGGAGGTGTCAGTGGCGATCGCCACTGCCTTGTTCCGCATCGCCTCGACTTCCTTGCGAAGTTGGTCGAGTTCCGACTGGCGGGCCATATCGTCAAAGCTGGCGCGGAAGTCCGCGGCCATGCGCTTGGCGCTGGACATGAACTGGCCGGCCTTCTTCATGATTACCGGCAAGTCCTGCGGCTTGAACACCAGCAGGGCGACCAGCGCAAAAATGATCAGGTGTTCCGATCCGCCGAAATTAGGGAGCATTCAGAACAGGCCTTGCAACGAATAGCCGCCTGGCTGGCGGCCCAAGTGAAACGAACGGGACGGGACCTTAGGACTCTTTTTCTTTGTCCGTGCGCGGCAAGGCGGGGGAGCTCTTGGCGTCGGCGGTCTTGTCCTCGTCTTTCATACCTTCACGGAACGCCTTGATGCCCTTGGCGAAGTCCCCCATCACGCCTGAGATCTTGCCGCGGCCGCCGAACAGCAGCAGGGCGATAAGTCCAAAAATAATCAGGTGGGGAAGACCAATACCCTGCATCACGCTCTCCGATGTCGTCGTGCGGCGCCGAGCGACCGCGATTTTCCGCCTATATAGGCGTTTCCATTTCGCAGCGCCAACACTGCATTGTTACAAGGTGGGGCGGCAAATTGTTACAACCATCAAGCGCTGTCAGGTGACGTGGAAGCCGGGCCGCTACCGGTCGTCGCGCAGGAAATCCTGATGAAATTCGTGCACATCGCCCGCTTCCAGCGGGTCTTCCTCGGCGCCGCCGTCCGGGTTGGCCGGGTCGGGCACGCCAAATCCGGCGGGCAGATCACCGTCCAGCAGACCCAGTTGCTTCATCTCCGAAGCGCCTGGCAGATCGCCCAGCCCCGCCAGACCGTAATGCTCCAGGAAAGCGTCCGTGGTCCCGAAGGTGACCGGCCGGCCCGGCGTGCGCCGCCGCCCGCGCATCTTGACCAGGTCCAGCTCCAGCAGGGTGTCGAGGGTTCCGCGGCTGGCCTGCACGCCCCGCACCGCCTCGATCTCGGCGCGGGTGACCGGCTGGTGATAGGCGACGATGGCCAGGGTCTCGAGCGCGGCCTTTGACAGTTTGCGCGGCTCCTCACGCTCCACCGTCATCAGGAAGGCCAGGTCCGCCGCGGTCTGGAAACGCCAGCGACCGGCCACCTCCACCAGTTCAACTCCCCTGCCCGCATAGCCGGCGCGCAAGGCGTCGATTGCGCCCAAAACGTCCGCGCCCGCCGGCAGACGATCGGCGAGGTCCTTCAGGCTCAGGGGCTCGGCCGCCGCGAACAGCAGCGCCTCGACCATGCGTTCGGCCTCAGCTGTCACTCGGCCGCCTCAAGCATGCGGGCCCGCAGATAGATTTCGGCGAAGTGTTCGCGCTGCTGTGCCTCCAGCGAGCCTTCCTTGACCAGCTCCAGCCCAGCCGAGAGGGTCGAGGCGACAAACGAAGCGCGACTTGGGCTGCCTTCACTGGCGTTCGGCGCGATCTGGCCCAGCGCCGTCCAGGCCTTAAGCCGCGGCAGAACCCCGCGAAGCTGCTCGCGCGCGTCGTCCAGCGCATAGACGCGTGGCGTCGTTGGCTGATAGTGGCGCGCGGCTTCCCTCTTGACCTGGCTTGAATAGGCCTGGACCAGGGCGAACAGATTGCCTTCGAACCGGGTGCTGGAAATCACCTTCACCGCCTGCGGATCGCCGCGGGTGAACACCTCGCGCTTGAGATAGGGCCGTGTCTGCAGCGCTTCGGACGCCTTTCGGATCGCATCGAGCCTGGCGAGGCGAAAGGCCAGCTGGGCGGCGATTTCCTCGGCCGGCGCCTCGCCGTCGTCGTCCTTGGCCGGCTTGGGCAGCAAGAGGCGCGATTTGAGGTAGGCCAGCCAGGCCGCCATCACCAGATAGTCCGCCGCCAGCGAGAACCGCAGCGAGCGGGCCGTCTGCACGAAAGCCAGGTACTGCTCGGCCAGTTTCAGGACCGACAGTTTCATCAGGTCGACCTTCTGGCTGCGCGCCAGGGCCAGCAGCAGATGCAGCGGGCCTTCAAAGCCGTCGATGTCGACAACCAGCGCTTCGCCATCCTCGGCTGCGTTGCTGGCCGCCGAAAAATCCAGTTCCTGATCTTCACGCTTCATGGAAACGCCGCCGTAAATCTCGCACGCCCTGCCTCGACATCGAAAGGCTCAGGCGATTTGGCAAGTCTGGCAAGCGCGGCCTCAGCTCGTTTGCGCGCCTTGCCGCTCATTGCGCCGCATCCGTCCACAACCTGCGTCATCTCGGTCATGACGCCGTTGCAGTGGAGCACCACGTCGCAGCCGGCTTTCAGCGCCGAGCGGGCGCGGGATTCAAAATCGCCGCCCAGCGCCTTCATGGACAGGTCATCACTCATCAACAGGCCGCCAAAACCCAGGTCCTCGCGTATCAGCTGGATCGCCTTGCGCGAGGTGGTGGCGGGTCGCTTGGCGTCAATCGCCGTGTAGACAACGTGGGCCGTCATCGCCATCGGCATGTCAGACAGCACCTTGAACGGGGCAAAGTCGATGGCGGTCAGGTCTTCCAGGCTGGCGCCCACGACGGGCAACTCCAGATGGCTGTCGGCCTTGGCGCGGCCGTGACCGGGAATATGTTTGATCACCGGCAGCACCCCGCCGGCGATCAGCCCCTCGGCGGCGGCTCGCCCCAGGGCCGCGACGGTGGGGGCATCCATCGCATAGGCCCGGTCGCCGATGATCTCGTGGCCGTCTGCGGCCGGAACGTCCAGCACCGGGACGCAGTCCACATTGATCCCGACGCTGGCCAGATCGTGCGCCATCAGCCGCGCCCCCAGCCGCACCAGTTCGCGCCGCACGAGGGGATCATTGACCTGCACATCGCCCAGCTTGCGCGCCGCCGGATAGGCGGGCCAGTTGGGCGGGCCCATGCGCTGCACCCGGCCGCCCTCCTGGTCGATCAGGATCGGCGCCTCGAACCGGTCGATGCACTCGCGCAAGGCGTCGGTCAGCGCCCTCACCTGCTCGGGATTGTCGATATTGCGCCGGAACAGGATGAAGCCCCACGGCTTCACCGCGCGGAAAAGGTCGCGCTCCGTCTTCGACAGGGTCAGGCCTTCACAGCCAAGGATACAGGCTCGGGTCACGTCTTCAGTTAGGCGCGAAGCAGTCCCTGCCCCTCGCCTTCAGACTGCTGCAGAAGGCCACCGCGTCGGCGTGGGAGGCAAAGCCGCCGATCAGGGCGCGGTAACGGGTCTCACCGTTGACCTGGATCGGCTCCACCTGGCGGGTCTTGCCGACCATCTCGGCAGGGATGCCCAGGGCGATATCGTTCCACTCGCGGTCGGCCTGGGCGGCCGAGGCGAAGGCGCCGATCTGCACCGTGGTGTTGCCGCTGGCCGCGGGCTTGGCGGGCGCGGCGTCATTCTTGGCGACGGTGACGGGCTTGGCGGGCGGCGGAGCGACCGGCTTAGCCACCGGCTTGACGGCGGCTGCGTCTGGCTTGGCGGCGACCGTGGGCTTGACGTCCGGCGCGGGCTTGGCGTCGGCCACGGGCTTGGCGGCGACCGGCGCGGCGGGGGCGGACGCTACGGGCGGCGGAACAGCCGCCGCCGCGGGCGGCGTTGCGCCGGGGGCCGGGCGGGCCTGAGGCTGCTCAGGCGGCGGCGTGAAGCTGGGCGCCTCGCCGTTCGCCGGGGCCGCTGCCGCCGCCGGTGGCGGAGCATCGACGGTCAGACCCGGTTGCGGCGCAGCGGGCGCGGGCGCCGCCGTCGCCGAGGGATCGGCCGCCTTCATGTCTACGATGCTGGTCGGCGCATCCGCGCCGTGACTGTTCATGTGAAAGACGGCGAAGATTCCGAAGGCGACTATCATCACCACCAGCACAATGGCGCTGATCAGCAGGGCGCTGGACCGGGGCCGGTCGTCCGGCCCGCGCGAGCGCCGCGCATCAAAGGCCAGGGGCGCTTCGGACTGGGGCGTATAGGCGCCGCGATTGTTGTCAGTCATGAGCGATAAGGGTCCTGTCCCGCGGAGCCGTCAAACCATAGGCCAAAGCGAATCACCTGCCGTATTCGCCAGTCTACGCGCGCCCCAGGCCTGTCCGAAGCGCCGGGGCGACTGTTCCACAGGTTTGAGTCTGAATTCAGGTGGCCGCGGCCAGCAGCACATCGACAAACCGGGCCGGCGAATGGCCCGCCCGCCAGGACGGCGCGGCCTCCGCTGCCTTGCGCGCCAGGGCCGGATAGTCAGCGATCGCCTGGCGCAGGGCCGCCGCCAGGCCGGCGGGCGTATGATCGCGGAAGGTCTGGCAGCCGGCGTTGTAGCGCTGCGCCTGGCGGGACAGCCAGGTGTCTTCCGGCGCGACGACCACCTTGCCCAGCGACAGGGCCTCGACGAGGATTCCGGACGAAGCCCAGCCATAAAGCTGGGCGCTGTAGGGCAAGAGCACGATGTCGGCCTCATCCAGCAGGCGCAGGTAGGCCTCCCGTTCTACCGGGCCGCGGATGATCGTTGTCCGATCGGCCGGCAGGGCGCTCAGGGCCTGATCCAGCGGCTCCGTCGAGGCGTCGTTCGGATAGAGCTGCACGACAAATCGCGGTGCGTCGGCGGCGTTCCGGAATGCGGCGATCAGGCCGGGCATCAGGTCAACCCCCTTGAGCGGCGAGGCGTGACCCAGATAGGCGCAGCACAGGCGCGCGCCCGGCGCGGCGGCGCGAGACTCGCGCTCAATGGTCAGCGGCAGAGGGATCAGGGCGACCGGCAGGTCGATGATCTGGCGGGTCAGTTCGACCAGTTCCTCGGTGTCGGCGCAAAAGACCGTTCGGGGATACTCCGCCGCCAGCCGCCGGGCGGCCTGACGCAGGAACATCGCGGTCAGCACCAGATTCTGCCGGCCCTGCATATAGGGCATCAGATGGCTGAGCACGCTGATCCGGATCGCCAGGGCTGGCTGCCGCTTCAACGGCAGCGACGTCACCCAGCGGCGCACCCCGTCGATCTGGTTCTGCAGAATGGTGGGGAAGAAGGCCAGGTCGCCAGCCTCGAACCGCGAGGTGTCCAGCCCGGCCAGTTCGGCGGCGACCTCGTCATTCAGCTGGGCATAGTTCTCCAGCGGCCAGATCTGCGGATCGGCGCTGACCTCGGTGAAGATCTCGCGGGAAAACACCGGCTCGACCGGGAATGCCGCCGTCAGCTGCGCCCGCGCCTGGACCGAACCATAGACGGCCGCGCCAATCCCCCGCCGTTCAAATTCGCCGACGATCGCGCTGTCATAGCCCAGATAGTGGCCATCCGCCGCGCCCAGCTGGGGGTCGAACAGGTGCAGGCGCATCAGGCGAGGCGTTCAGTCAGCATCATGCATTCCCCCCTAGCACGCCTTGCCCGCGCGTCAGCCTTCCAGCAAGGGCTCGGTCCCGAACAGGCGGCGATATTCCTCGATGGCGAAGCGGTCGGTCATGCCGGCGATGTAGTCGCAGATCACCCGCGCCCGGCCGGCCTCGTGTAGCTTGGTCTGCCGCTCGCGCCATTCCGGCGGCAGCACCCTGGGCTGGTTCATGAACAGCTCGAACAGCTCGCCCAGCAGCTTCTTGGCCTGGATGCGCGTCCGGTTGACCCGCTCGTGGCGGTACATGCGTTCGTGCAGGAAATGCCGCAGCCGCGCCAGGTCCTCGGCCATGTCCGGCGAGAAAGCCACCAATGCCCGGCCCAGCCCTCGCACATCGTCGGCGCTGACCAGTTTCGAGGCCGCCGCCCGCCGTTCGGTCTCGGCCAGCACATCCTCGACCATGGCGCCGATCATCCGGCGCACAGCCTCCAGCCGCAGCAGGCGATCGTCCAGTTCGGGCCACTCGCTGCGCACGCTGGCGATCACCGGGCCGATCAGCGGCACGCCGGCCAGGTCCTTGACCTGGAACAGCCCGGCCTGCAGCCCGTCATCCACGTCGTGGTTGTTGTAGGCGATGTCGTCCGCCAGGGCCGCGACCTGCGCTTCGGCCGAGGCCCAGGTGTCGAGCTTCAGGTCATAGAGGCCGTTGAACTCCACCACCGCCCGCCACGACGGCTCGCCCAGCCTGCTCTTGACCGGCCCGTTATGTTTGACGATGCCCTCGAGCGTCTCCCAGGTCAGGTTCAGCCCCTGAAAGCCCGGATAGCGCCGCTCCAGCTCGGTCACCACGCGCAGGGTCTGGACGTTGTGGTCAAAGCCGCCAAAGGGCGCCATCTGCGTGGCCAGCTCTTCCTCGCCCGCATGGCCGAACGGCGGATGGCCCAGGTCGTGGGCCAGAGCGATGGTCTCGGCCAGATCGGAATCCAGGCCAAGCGCATAGGCGATCGACCGGGCGATCTGGGCCACTTCCAGGCTGTGGGTCAGGCGGGTGCGAAAGTGATCGCCCTCGTGGGCCACGAACACCTGGGTCTTTTCCTTCAGCCGCCGAAACGCCTGGCAATGGATGATTCGATCGCGGTCGCGGGCAAACGGCGTGCGGGCGCGGCTCTGGGGTTCCGGATAGAACCGGCCGCGCGATTTTTCCGCGTCTTCGGCGTAGCGCGCCTTTTTCGGCGGATGGAAACTTGGTGTTGAGACCATGCGGCCTCATATAGAGGACGATGGATAACTCGCCCATAACGCTTACCGACGCCGCCGCCGCCCGGCTGGCCGCCCTTTCCGCCACTGAAGGCCGCCCGGTCATGCTGCGCGTGGCCGTCGACGGGGGCGGCTGCTCGGGCTTTCAGTACCGCTTCGACCTGGTCGATTCGCCCCAGGCCGACGACATCCGCATCGAAAACGCAGGACAAGCCGCCGTGGTCGATGAAATGTCGCTGGTGCTGCTGAAGGGCTCGCAGATCGACTTCATCGACGACCTGGCCGGGGCCGAGTTCAAGGTCCGCAATCCCAACGCCCGCACCAGCTGCGGTTGCGGGGTCAGCTTTTCC
>CAZJBC010000143.1:0-7496 GCA_964543805.1 uncultured Brevundimonas sp. | reverse complement strand
GGCAGATCCGGATGCCGCCGATCCCTTGCCACATTGGGGATTGACGATGATCGGCCGATGACTTCCGCCGATGGAAACTTTATCGTTGCGCGGTGCAGACGAAGATCAGAGCAATTTGTCAGCCGCGGCGGGCTGTGGCGGGGACCAGGCCTTGACCCCGGGCGCGCGTAGTGAGCCCGCCATGCGACAATCCGACCTGGCTCGCCGGATTCTGGCGGGCGAGCGGGCCGCCCTGGCGCGTGGGATCACACTGGTTGAATCCCGCCGCCGCGATCATGCCGCGGATGCCCGCGCCCTGCTGGAAGCGCTGATGCCGCATACAGGGCGATCCCAGAGGGTCGGGATCACGGGCGTGCCGGGCGCCGGCAAATCGACGACCATCGAGACCCTGGGCGTCATGCTGACAGGGCAGGGCCGCAAGGTCGCCGTGCTGGCCGTCGATCCGTCTTCCAGCCGCACCGGCGGCTCGATCCTCGGCGACAAGACCCGCATGGAGCGTCTGGCCACCGATCCAAACGCCTTTATCCGCCCCTCCCCGGCCGGCGGCGCGCTTGGCGGGGTGGCCCGCAAGACCCGCGAGGCCATGTTGCTGTGCGAGGCGGCGGGGTTTGATGTGGTGATCGTTGAGACCGTGGGCGTCGGACAGTCCGAAACCATGGTCGCCGATATGGTCGACTTTTTTCTGGCCCTGCTGATCCCTGCCGGTGGCGATGAGCTGCAAGGCATCAAGAAAGGGCTGATCGAACTGGCTGATGCCATAGTCATCAACAAGGCCGACATCGACCCCCCGCTCGCCCGCCGTTCAGCCCAGCACTATCGCTCCGCCCTGCACATCCTGGAGCCGGCCTCGCGAAACTGGACGCCGCCGGTTCTGACAGCGTCGGCCCAATCCGGCGACGGGATCGAACAGGTATGGGCGCAGATCGAACGCCACCGCGAGGTGATGAGCGCTAGCGGCGAGCGGGCGGCGCGCCGGGCGGATCAGAACACCCGCTGGATGTGGTCGCAGGTCAGTGATCGGCTGGAAGCGGACCTGCGCGCCAGTCCCGCCGTTGCGGCGCTTGTCCCCGATCTGGAAGACCGCGTGCGCGCGGGTTTGCTGCCGCCCGGCGTTGCGGCGGATCTGCTGCTCGCCGCCTTTGGTCTGGGCGCCTAGCTGCGGCAAGAGGCCGCGCAATGAACGGATAATTCACCTACCCAATTAGGGTGGATAGTAACCTTCTGCGTGCAGAATGGCTGTTATGAATACGGCTGCGCTTGTCCGTTCTGATTCCAGGATTCTGCCTTCGGACGGAACGGAGGCGGCCGTGCCCAAGCGACTGCGCGCCAGTAACCCAGATGTTCTCGAACCCCTTGTCGGTACGGGCGCTCTGGCCGCCGGCCAGGTCAATATCATCAGTCTCGACGCCATCGTTCAGGCGTTCGGCGACCGCTGGCAAGGCCGCCGCGAGGGTGTCTACGAGCAGGTCGAAAAGGTGATCGAACGAGGGCTTGGCCCGAACGGCTACATAACGCGCATCTCCGAGACGGACTTTCTGGTCGCCCAGCCGGACCTTGGCCCTTTTGGCGCCCAGGCGGCCTGCCTGAGGGCGCTGCGCGAAGTGCTGTCTCACTTTCTCGGCGCTGTCCGGCCGGGCGCTCTGTCCATCTGCAAGGTGACCAAGATTGAGGCGGGCGAGTTGACGGCCCTGCCCATCGATCCCCGCCTGACCGCCGACGGCGAGGCCAGGGAAGTCCAGGACGCGCGGGCCGCCGCCGAAGCCGCCGCCGATCCCACGCTTTTGTCGCCCGACCGCTGGTCGCCCTTTTCGGCGGGCAACGGCAAGCGGGTGCGGGTCTCCTGCAAGCTGGAGCCGGTGTTCGAGCTGCGCGGCAATACGCGGATCGGTTATCGTCTGAGCCGCAGAGTCATTGATGTGGAAACCGACCTGGAGCTGACGCAGGAAGACGTTCGCAACCTGACGCGTTCGGATCTGCTGAAGATCGACATGGCCACCCTCTCGCGCGGCGTCGCGCGCATGCAGACCGATCTGAAGGGTGGGGCCGAGCTCAGCCTGATCGTACCCGTTTCCTACGTCTCGCTATCAACCGTCGAGGGACGCAAGGTGATGAAGACGGCCTTTGACCAGGCCCGGCAATGGGTTCAGCGCGGCGTGATCTGCGAGGTCTGCGACATAGAAGACGTCCCGCAGGGCCCTTTGCTGTCCGTCATCTCACTGATCAAACCGGCCAGCATTCTGGTGGTCGGCCATCTGACAAGCGACGCGCCCCGCGTCACCGGCACGCTGCGCGAAACCGGCCTGCAGGCAATCTCGATCACATGCCCGAAAAATCTGGTCGGCGACGCTGAATTCCTCAGCTGGGCGCGCGACACGATCAAGAGTGTCCGGCGGGTGACCCGTTCGGTCATCCTCTATGGCTGCGATTCACACCGCCGCCTGGCCATGGCCGGCCTTATGGGGGCCACCCACGCCAGCATAACTGGTAGCTAGGCCCCGGCTTCGGCCAGTTGCCTGGCCTGATCGATCCAGGCGTCACGGGAGATGCGGCCAAGCAGTTTCAGCTGCTTGTCGAACCTTTCCACATCCGCTTCGGTCCAGGCGGCGATATCGGCGAAGGTCGTGACGCCCAGATCACCCAGTTTTCCCGCGAGGGTCGGGCCGATGCCGACCAGGACAGTCAGGTCATCTGGGCCGGCCTTGACCACTTCGGCCATGGTCTCGACCACCGCCTCGGCGGCTTCAACGAAAGGCTCCACAGCGGCCATGACCGGGTCAGGTTCGGGCGCTTCGGTCACCGGATCCAGCACCTTGGCTTCGGGCTTGAAGGCGTCCAGCATGCCGGTCAGCGGGTTGGCGGCCGCCATCTTTTCCAGCGTCTCGCCGTATTGCGGAAATGCCGGCCAGGACATGGCTTCCAGGTTCGCCGGCTTCATCCAGCGAGTCATCCACCAGTAGGTCATGGCTCCTGCGGTCGCGCCGGCATAGGCCAGCCACAAGGGCGAGGCGGCTCCGAGCGGCAGGCTGAGCGCCTTCTCTGCCTGGGCCTTGGCCTCGTCAGAATTTAAACTCGTCATCCAGTCCATGCCGCGCGCTCCTTGTCGATCACGATTGTGCGGCGCAGCATACCACTTTTTGCATTGCGAAAAAGACGCGAATTTCCGTCAGTTGCGTGACAGGCCCCTCATTCCGTGGACAGTCTCCACACAGGCGCCCGGGCGCCGGCGTCGCCCAAAGTTTGGGCGGTCCAGCCGCACAGCGCCTCCGCCACCGCCTCCAGACCGGCGGGCGGATTGAGGGTCACCAGGGCGCAACCGTTCATTGCCATGGGGTCGAGCAGCGGCCGAAGGCGCACTTCGGCGACCAGGGTGGAGGGCGGGCGGCGGGTCTCCAGACCGCGCAAAAAGCGGTCAAAGGTCTCCAGATCCTTCAGCGGCGTCCAGATCATCACCACGGCGTCCGTCCGCCGCGCCGTGATCGCCAGGGCCGCCTCGATGCATCGCTCATAGTCGCCGGCCGCCTCGTAGGGCGGATCGATGTGAACCAGCAGGCGGCCCGGCTGTTCGGCTGCAGCGACGGCGAAGGCGAAGCCGTCAGTCTGGCGCGCGCCACCCCTGGGACAATGACGGCTCATCCAGTTCGACAGCAGGGCGAAGTCGTCAGGACGAAGCTCGCAGGCGTCCAGGCGGTCCTTCGCACCCATCAGGCCGCAGACCAGGGCCGGAGACCCGGGATAGAAACGCAACCCGCCGCCCGGATTGAGCGCGCGGACCGCCTTCAACAGGGGCGCAAATGCCGCCGGCGCATCAGCATCGCCGGCCAGGCGCACGATCCCGCGCTCGGCCTCGCCCGATTTCTGCGCCGCCTCGCCGGTCAGATCGTAAGCGCCGGCGCCGGCGTGGGTGTCGATGATGCGCAACGGCCCGTCGCCCATAAGCCTCAGGCATTGGGCCAGCAGGGCGTGCTTGACGACATCGGCGAAATTGCCGGCGTGGAAAGCGTGGCGATAGTTCATGGGGCCTTAGTAGCAGGGCCCCGCACCGGCGTCAGGCAGCGATAATCTCGCGCACGCCGATCACGGGCGCCGACTCGCCCAGAGCAAGTCTGCGCCGGCTCCAGTCGAGGATCTCCATGCGGCCGTCATGATGCTCCACCACCGCCGTACAGCTTTCCACCCAGTCGCCGTCGTTGATGTAGAGCACGCCGGCGATGTCGCGCATCTCGGCCTTGTGGATGTGGCCGCAGATCACCCCATCGACACCGCGGCGGCGGGCCTCTTCGGCGACCGCCTCTTCGAAGTTTTCGATGAACTGCAGGGCGTTCTTGACCTTGACCTTGAGAAAGGCCGACAGGCTCCAGTAGCCAAAGCCCAGCACCCGGCGCGCGTGATTGAACCAGGTATTGGCGGCCAGCAGGGTGCGGTAGGCCCAGTCGCCCAGGAAGGCCAGCCATTTGGCGTGCTGGACAACCCCGTCGAACTCGTCGCCATGGGTGACCAGAAAACGCTTGCCGTCCGCCGCCTCGTGAATCCAGTCGCGAGCGACAATCACGCCGCCGAAGTGGACGCCGCAGAACTCCCGCCCGCCCTCGTCGTGGTTGCCGGGGATGTAGATGACGTTGACGCCCTTGCGCGCCATGCGCAGAACCTTTTGCACCACGTCGTTGTGAGCCTGGGGCCAGTGCCAGCCGGACTTCAGCTTCCAGCCATCGATGATGTCGCCGACCAGGTACAGCGTGTCACAGTCGAGCACCCGGATGAAGTCCAGCAGCCGGTCAGCCTGGCAGCCGCGCGTGCCCAGATGGACGTCGGAAATAAAGGCGGCGCGGCAACTGACCGTTTCCGACTCGCTAGGCTGATCCCCCTGCATGAGGGCCGGATAGGGTGATTTGGCGACAGCCGCGTGACAGCGGAGGATTTCGGAGGCTACCCTGCCGCCAACGTCCTGACGGGGGCAATGCTCGTGAGTCCGCCTGGGTCCTTTGGACTCGTGATCGCCGTAATCGCGCTGGGGATCCTGTCCTTGTGGGGCGTGAGCGTGTCCCACAATCTGGATTTCTTCTCGTCAAGTGATCTTGAGGCCAGTTCGGGAAACTGTCCGACGCGCAACTGGGCGGGCGGTGCAGTCGCCGGCCATGCGACCCGGGAATCGGTCGTGAAGGAACCGGGTCAGATCATTAGCGGCTGGCGCCTGGCGCATGAGCCGTCCCTTTACGTTAAGACGAAGTCCGCCAACGGCCCAGTGCTTCGCCATTTCCGACTGACAGAGTTTGGCGGTCCCGGGTACGGCCTGCTCATGCCAATCATCATAAGAATTGATGAGCAGCCAGACGGCCAATTTACGCTGGTCACCAAGATCAGCCAGCGTGGCGCCGACCGGGGAACCTACAAGATCGACGAGCGTCAAATGTCGGCGGCGGAGGTTCAGGGGCTGCTCGCCATCCTCGCCAAACACGACCCCGCCAGAATTGATCCCCATCCTTGCTTTGACGGCCTCGACGGGCATGAATGGATATTCGAAACGGTCAGCCGCCAAGGCTACCGGCTGATCGATCGCTGGATGGCGGAGGACGATCCCGACCTAAACGCAATCGGGGCCTACTTTTTCAGACTGACCAACTCACCCATGTGGAATCCACGCCTGCAGCCGACAGGCGCCTGATCACCTGTCAGTCAGGACCCGCACACCATCGACGCCGGCAGCACCAGCGGCAGGCGGTTCTGCGGGGCGAAGGTGGCCGCCAGGCGCTCAGTGCCCCCGGGCGGAGATTTCAGCTCGAAGTTAAACGGCACGCTGCCGCCTGCTGGAATTTTTGTCTGGTGGACAGCTACCGCCTGCTGGGTCTTCAGGGTTTCGCCGTACTTGTCGAGGGCCGCGAACCACAAGGGCGGCACGGAAATGGGCCGGGTGCGCGGGTTTTCGATCTTGCCGCTGATGCTCAGGACCGGCTGGCCCTTGTCCTGCCGTTCGGCGGCGACGATGTTGGTCAGCCTCAGATCCTTGTATTCGTTGGGCACATAGATCTCGTGAACTCCGCCGTTATGCGTGCGCTCTTCGGCCTTCTGCTCGGCGATCGCCATGATCGGCGCGCCGGGCGGCAGGTGGCGCAGTTCATCCTGCACATCCGCCAGATAGCGTTCGGCTTCGAACAGATTGGCGCGAGCCGCGGCCTGTTCGGCGGGCGAGGCGTTTTTCAGCCGGTCCTGCGCGCGTTGATAGGCAACCTCGGCGCTGATCTGCGCCTCAGCCCGCTCAGGAATGGCGAAGCCGTGCACATAGTCGAAATAGGTGTCGCGGCCGATACAGTCCTTGTAGTCGCTGGCGCCCGATCCGACGCCGACGCCGGGCGCGGCAAGCCGGCCGTTGACAATCAGCGGATTGACGGTCGTGACCGGCCCAGTCGTGGGTTGGTGTGAGCTTTCCGTATTGGCCTGCGCCAAGGCGGCCGCCGGACTGAACTGGCCGATTGCGAGCGCCGCAACCCACATCCCGGCCATGCCATAGCGGATGAATTTTCTATCAGACATTTCAACCTCCCGCTGAACGACTGAATAAACGCATACTACGCCGGTTTTGATCCGCCGCCAATTGGCGCGTGGGCGAGCTTTGTTGTAGGCAGGCTGCGCCAATCAAAGTCCTTCGGGAGCACCCCTGCCCTTGCCACGCGCGCGCAACCTGGAAACCAAAGCCACCGGCCCCCTGGCCGGGGTTCGTATTGTCGACATGACCAGCGTAGTGCTGGGCGCCTATGCGACCCAGATGCTGGGCGATCTGGGCGCCGATGTGATCAAGATCGAAAGCCCCCTGTCCGACCGGGGCGACGGCGGCGATGTCATGCGCTGGGCGGGCGATACGCCCAACGACGACGTCCGCGATCTGGGCCCCATCTTCATGACCATCAACCGCAACAAGCGTTCGGTGAAGCTGGATCTGCGCGAGGAAAAGGCCAAGCGCGTGCTGCGCAAGCTGATCGCCTCGGCCGATGTTTTCACCGCCAATGTCCGCTACGCCGGTCTGCAACGCTCGGGCTTCGCCTATGAGGACGTGGCCGCCATCAAGCCGGACATCGTCTATGTCCACGCCGCCGGCTACGGCTCTGACGGCCCCTACGCGGGCCTGCCGGCCTACGATGATCTGATCCAGGCCGGTTCCGGCATGGCAGACCTGCTGAACCGCGTCGATGGCAATCCGGTCCCGCGTTACATCCCGACCCTGGCCGCCGACAAGATCTCCGGCCTGTTCATGGCCCAGGCTGTGCTGGCGGCGCTCTACCACAAGCAAAAAACCGGCGAGGGCCAGTTCGTCGAGGTGCCGATGCTGGAGTGCATCACCAGCTTCACCCTGGCCGAGCACTTTTTCGGCCAGGTCTACGATCCGCCGCTGGGACCCTGGTGCTACACGCGCGTCGCCAATCCGAACCGCAAGCCCTTCGCCACCGCCGACGGCTATATCGGGCTGATGCATTATAACAACAAGCAATGGGACGACTTCTTCGCCC
>CAZJBC010000142.1:0-7516 GCA_964543805.1 uncultured Brevundimonas sp. | reverse complement strand
GGCATCGCCTACAACATGGAAGAGTTCCGCGAGATCGTGGAGCGCGGCCTCGATCTTTCGCCCACCACCGAGGTGCTCATCGAAGAGAGCGTCCTGGGCTGGAAAGAATTCGAGATGGAGGTGGTCCGCGACGTGGCGGACAACTGCATCATCGTCTGCTCCATCGAGAACATCGACCCGATGGGCGTGCACACGGGCGATTCCATCACCGTCGCCCCTGCCCTGACCCTGACCGACAAGGAATACCAGCGCATGCGCTCGGCCTCGATCGCAGTCCTGCGCGAAATCGGGGTGGAGACGGGCGGCTCGAACGTGCAGTTCGCGGTCAATCCGGCCGACGGGCGGATGGTGGTCATCGAGATGAACCCGCGGGTGTCGCGGTCTTCGGCCCTGGCCTCCAAGGCCACCGGCTTTCCCATCGCCAAGGTCGCCGCGCGTCTGGCCGTCGGCTACACTTTGGACGAGCTGGCCAACGACATTACCGGCGGCGCGACGCCGGCCAGCTTCGAGCCTTCCATCGACTATGTCGTCACCAAGATCCCGCGCTTCGCCTTCGAGAAATACCCCGGCGCCGAGCCCTATCTGACCACCTCGATGAAGTCCGTAGGCGAAGTGATGGCTATTGGCCGCACCTTCGCCGAAAGCCTGCAAAAGGCGTTGCGCGGCCTCGAGACCGGCCTGTCGGGCCTCGACGAGATCGACATCCCCGGTTCGGAAGATCCCGAAGGCGGCCGCGGCGCTGTTTTGCGGGCGCTGGGCAATCCGACCCCCGACCGTCTGCGCGTCATCGCCCAGGCCTTTCGCCACGGCCTCAGCGTCGAGGACATTAATTCGGCCTGTTCCTACGAGCCCTGGTTCCTGCGCCAGATCGCCGAGATCGTCCGCACCGAGGGGCATATCCGCGCCTTTGGCCTGCCGAAAGCCGCCCACGATTTCCGCAAGCTGAAAGCCATGGGGTTTGCCGACGCGCGCCTGGCCAGGCTGACCGGCAAGACCGAGAAGGCGGTGCGCGCCGACCGCCGCAAACTGGGCGTGCGCCCGGTATTCAAGCGCATCGACAGCTGCGCCGCCGAGTTCCGGGCGACCACGCCCTACATGTATTCGACCTATGAGACCGGCGCGTTTGGCCAGGAACCGGAGTGCGAATCCGAGCCTTCGAATCGCAAGAAGGCGATCATTCTCGGCGGCGGTCCGAACCGGATCGGCCAGGGGATCGAGTTCGACTATTGCTGCTGCCACGCGGCCTTTGCCCTGGACGAGATCGGCGTGGAGTCGATCATGGTCAACTGCAATCCCGAGACCGTTTCGACCGACTACGACACCTCCGACCGGCTCTATTTCGAACCGCTGACAGCGGAAGACGTACTTGAACTTATCGATATAGAACGTTCAAATGGCGAACTTTTAGGCGTCATAGTTCAATTCGGCGGCCAGACCCCGCTCAAGCTCGCCCAGGCGCTCGAAGACGACGGCATCCCCATTCTCGGCACCTCGCCGGACGCCATCGATCTGGCCGAGGACCGCGAGCGGTTCCAGCAGTTGCTGCACAAACTCAAGATCCAGCAACCGGTCAATGCGCTGGCCCGCTCACCCGAACAGGCGATCGCCGCGGCCCATCAGGTCGGCTACCCGATCGTCATCCGCCCCTCCTATGTGCTGGGCGGCCGCGGCATGGAAATCGTCCACGACGACGAGCATCTGGAGCGCTATATCCGCACCGCCGTGCAGGTCTCCGGCGACAGCCCCGTTCTCATCGACCAGTACCTGTCGCGCGCGACCGAGGTGGACGTCGATGCTTTGTGCGACGGCAAGGAAGTGTTCGTCGCCGGCGTCATGGAGCACATCGAAGAGGCCGGCGTGCACTCGGGCGATTCCGCCTGCTCCCTGCCCCCCTATTCGCTGCGGCCCGAGACCATCGCCGAGCTCATGCGCCAGACCGAACAGATGGCTTTCGCGCTGAAGGTCCGCGGCCTGATGAACGTGCAGTTCGCCATCGAAGAGCCGCACTCGGAAAACCCGCGCATCTATGTGCTCGAGGTCAATCCCCGGGCCAGCCGCACCGTGCCCTTCGTCGCCAAGACCATCGGCAGGCCCATCGCCGCCATCGCCGCCAAGATCATGGCCGGCCGGCCGCTGTCCGAATTCGGGCTCAAGCAGAAGGCCCTCGACCACATCGCGGTCAAGGAAGCGGTCTTTCCGTTTGCGCGGTTCCCGGGCGTCGACACCATTCTGGGGCCCGAAATGCGTTCCACCGGCGAGGTCATGGGCCTGGACTGGCGCCGGGCAAACGAAGCCGATCTCAACCCGGCCTTTGCGCGGGCGTTCCTGAAAAGCCAGCTGGGCGGCGGCTCGGTGCTGCCGAAGTCGGGCTGCGTCTTCGTTTCGGTGCGCGATTCCGACAAGCCCTGGATCGTCGAGCCGGTTCGCCTGCTGCTGGCCCAGAATTTCCGCGTCGTGGCCACCGGCGGGACCTGCGACTACCTGGTCGAGCAGGGCCTGCAAGTCGAGCGCATCAAGAAGGTTCTAGAAGGCCGCCCGCACATCGTAGACGCCATCAAGAACCGCGAGGTCCAGCTGGTCTTCAACACCACCGAGGGCAAGCAATCCATCGCCGACAGTTTCGAGATCCGCCGCTCGGCCCTGATGGGCAAGATTCCCTATTTCACCACCGCCGCAGGCGCCCTGGCAGCCGCGCGCGCCGTCTCGGTGCAGGGCGATCTGGAAGTGCGGCCGCTGCAGGACTACGCCTGACTGGTCCAAACGCGCCGCCCGGGCGTAAGGTGATGGCATGATCACCGTTCACCACCTCGAAAACTCCCGCTCGCAACGGGTCCTGTGGCTGCTCGAAGAGTTGGGCGTTCCTTACCAGGTCAAGCGCTACGAGCGCGACCCGGTGACCATGCAGGCGCCAAGGGCCTTGCGAGACGTCCACCCGCTCGGCAAATCCCCGGTCATTACCGACGATGGCGCTGTGATCGCCGAAACCGGCGCGATCGTCGAATACCTGGTGGAAAAGTACGGCAAGGGAAAGCTGGCCCCGAAGGCTGGCGCCCCCGATCGGCTGGCCTGGACCTACTGGCTGCACTACGCCGAAGGCTCGGCCATGCCGCCGTTTCTGCTGCAGCTGGTCTTCCTGCGCATGCCGAAAAGCGCGCCGGCCCTGATCCGCCCCATCGCCGCGGCCATCGCCAAACGCGCCCAGGCCGGCTTCATCGATCCGCAGATCAAAAGCCACCTCGCCTTCTGGGAAACCACCCTCGAAAAATCCGCCTGGTTCGCAGGCAAGGCCTTCACCGCCGCCGACATCATGATGAGTTTCCCTCTCGAGGTCGCCGCCGCCCGGTTCGGGATCGCCGGCTATCCAAAGGTCGCCGCCTTCCTGGCCGCCATTCACGCCCGTCCGGCCTATCAACGCGCCCTGGAGCGCGGCGGGCCCTACGACATTATCGGCTAGACCCCGAGCGCCGCCGCAAGGTCCTCGAAACTGTCAGCGTGAAAGTCGAAGGCGCCCGCCTCCGGACGCCGGCGCTCATTGCCCTGTCCGTACTCGTCAGACCTGTGCACATAGGCTGTGCGAAGGCCGCAGGCCGCGGCGGCCTTCAGATCGTCGGTGTGGGCGGCCACCATCATGACCTGGCCGGGTTCAAGACCCAGGGCGCGCACCGCGTCCAGATAGAGTTTCGGATCGGGCTTGTAGGAATTGCTGAACTGGGTGCCGAGAATCGCATCCCACCGCAGGTCGCCGTGTCGGGCTAGGGCGATGATCTGGGCGATGCTGCCGTTGGACAGTGAAATCAGCGGCCCCTTTTTCGCCAGCCGCGCCATGCCGGCCCGGGTGTCGGGCCAGGGATCGAGCCTGCGCCAGCAGCCCAGGTTCAGGGCATCGCGCTCTGCGTCTGTCAAACCCTCCAGCCCGAACGCGCCGGCCATGCCGTCGAGGATTTCGCGGTGCAGGACTTCAAACGTCACCCACGGCCGCTTGCCCTCGCGCACCGGCGCCATCGCTGGCAGATACCCGGCCCGCCAGCGGTCGGCGATGGCGTTCCAGTCGAGGTCATAGCCCTTCGGGGCCAACTGCCGCTGCGCCTCGCGCGCAACGCCGCTGCGCCAGTCGACCGTGGTGCCGAAAACATCGAAGGTCAGGGCGCGGATATCCATCGGCTCTCCTACCACACCAGGGCCATCAGCAGATCATCCTCGGGCTTGCCGCGCAGATTGATCGCCTTGGCCTTGCGGGCCTCCAGCACGAAGCCCAGGCTTTCGTACAGCGCGATGGCGCGGACATTCCAGGGCGTGACCCCCAGCTCCAGCCGGCAGAACCCCGGCCAGGATCTGGCCTCGGCGATGGCCCGCTTCAGCAGGCGGCGGCCGACGCCGCGCCCGCGCCAGGCGCTGTCCACCGACATACCGAAGGCGCCCGAATGGCTCAGCGCCGCCCGCTCATTGCGGCGGATGTCGATCATCCCCACCACCCGCTCGCCGGCCCAGGCCAGCAGCATCACGCCGCGCTCGGGTGAGGCGAAATAGCCGATCCACTCTTCCTCTTCCTCAGGGCTGATCAGACGGTTGAGCAGGATGGTGTCGAGCCCTTCGCCCACCAGCCGCGCCACATAGGCCGACATCGCCAGGCCGTCGCCGGGGACCGCGGGCCGGATGCTGATTTCCGCTTCCATCGCCGCGCCATAACACCGCTCGATGATTGACTCCACCGGGCCGGGAGGGTCACCCTCGCGGCAGCAGACGCCGCTCGCAGACGGCGCAGGGAAGGAAGACCGCGAATGGCCTATGCGACAGGGCGCACCTATTTCGACGCCGACAGCCACATCATGGAACTGCCGGACTTCATCATCGACAACGCCGACGAGGATTTCCGCGCCCGGGCGCCGAAGATTCCCGTGCCGACCCGCGGGACCCTGGCCACGCTGATGGATGAGGCCAAAGACCGCCGCGGCCACCCGGATGGCGTCGTGGCCGAGCTGGTCGCGCTGGGCGATGGCTTGATCTCGGGTCCCAAGGGCTATCAGGCCCTGGGCGCCTTCAATGCCGGCGAGCGCGCCCAGGCGCTGGACCAGCTGGGTTTCGACAAACAGTTGGTGTTCGCCACATTTTCAGCCGGCGCCGTGTTCCGAGCCGCTCACGCAACGATCGAGGACCGCTACGCCGCCGCCCGCGCCCACAACAAGGGCATGGCCGCCTTCTGCAGCAAGGACTCGCGCCTGCTGGGCGTCGGCCTTGTGCCCCTCGATGATCCCGCACGCGCCATGGTCGAGCTGGAGCACGCGCTGGGTCTGGGTCTGAAAGCGATCTGGATTCCGCACCGGCCGGCTGGTGGCCGCTCGCCCGGCCACAACGATCTTGATCCCTTCTGGTCGCGGCTGGAAAAGGCTGGCACGCCCTTCATGCTGCATGTGGGCGGCGATCCCCTGCAGCTGGATCCGGCTTGGATGAACACCGGCCGGCCCGTGCCCACCGACTGGCTGGGTGGCGGCGAAAACGTGCGCGGCAAGGACATGACCAGCCTGCACCACGCGGCCGAGACATTCGTCTCCTGCATGGTTCTGGATGGGGTGTTCGAGCGCCACCCGCATCTGCGCGGCGGGGTGATCGAGCTGGGCGCCGGCT
This sequence comes from uncultured Brevundimonas sp., assembly GCA_964543805.1. Classification (GTDB taxonomy): domain Bacteria; phylum Pseudomonadota; class Alphaproteobacteria; order Caulobacterales; family Caulobacteraceae; genus UBA5005. Next base: position 1,894 of record CAZJBC010000142.1, on the reverse strand, counting down.
GGGTGCCGTCCATGCTGCGCCGCCTCGACTGGAGCGCCGAGATCTGGAAAAAATCCGAACCAGAGCTGGCGGCCCTGACCCGCAAGCCGTCCGAACAGGTGATCGAGCACCTGGCCTTCACCCCTTATGTCTACGAAGATGTCGGCGCGATGATCCGCGAATCCGACTCGCGCCTGTACATGTTCTCGTCGGACTATCCGCACACCGAGGGCGGCCGCCAGCCGCTGGCGCGGTTCGCAGCAAGTCTGGACGGGATCGATGAAGCTGGGCAGGAGCGGTTTTATTCAGGCAATTTTGCGCGACTCTTCGAGACCGCGTAACCGTTTCTCTTGCAGTTGTGCAGCGCGGCGCCTATTGTTCCTTGCCCCTGCACTTTAAGGGCTGATCTGAGCTAATATCCTTCCATGGAAAAAGTTCCCATGACCGCCGAGGGCTACGCCTCCCTCGACGAAGAGCTAAAACGTCTCAAGACGCATGAGCGGCCGATGGTGATCGCCGCGATCGCGGAGGCGCGCGCCCACGGCGACCTGTCCGAGAACGCCGAATACCATGCGGCCAAGGACCAGCAGGGCTGGATCGAAGGCCGCATCGCCGAGATAGAGGACAAGATGGCGAGAGCCCAGGTCATCGACGTCTCGCGCCTTTCCGGCAAACAGGTCAAGTTCGGCGCCACCGTGACCGTGGTCGACGAGGACACCGACGAAAAGGGCCGCTACCAGATCGTCGGCGACCACGAAGCCGATGTGAAGTCCGGCAAGATCTCGCTGTCCTCGCCCATCGCCCGGGCCATGATCGGCAAGGAAGTCGGCGAAGTGGTGGAAGTGAACACCCCCAGCGGCGGCAAGGCCTACGAGATCAGCAAGGTCGAGTGGATTTAGACCGCTCCGCAGGCTGCGCTATTGCAAGTCAGATGGGCAATCTGCTGAGGTTAGTCCCGCAGTGTTCCGTGGCGTCCCGCCGATTCTGGAAATTGCGTCGGCACTAGTAGTGATGGTTGGCCCACTCACCCCTCGTTGGTCCCGACACCAGTCTGACAATACGCCTTTCTGCAGTTCTGGAATGGCTCTCGCCGCTCTGGGCCCGATTGCTCCAAGCATCCGCGCGGCCGTCCCATTCGGAAGCATCGCAGTCAGGTTTGTGATGAGCGTCTCAATGTCGCGCTCATTTGCTCTGCGAAGAAAGTCGGAGATTAGCCTGTCGGGATGCTGCATCAACCCATAGAGCTCGAGGTTGATGGAACCATCGGATTGCTTTCCGCCATGATGGGCAAAGTCAAGCAAGCCCTGAAGAGTTGGTTCCGGATGGCCCTCTATCTGCCGATACGGAGCTAACACGATCGCGGATGGTCTACGCGCCGCGCAGCTCGCGATCAGAAGTGCGGCAGACAGGACGATGATGCGGCGTGTTCTCAACTCCGCGCCTCCACAATCTGCCACGAAGTTCAGGCTAAGGCCCAATCGGCGGTTAGTCTACCGCCCTCACCGTCCGCTCAATAAACCCGCCGCCCAGCACGCGATCGCCGACATAGAGCACGCACGCCTGTCCCGGTGAGACGCCCTCTTCCGGCGCGTCAAACACCACCGACAGCACATCCCCGTCCACCGACAGTCGCGCCGCCGCCGGCTCGCGGGTCGAACGCACGCGCGCGAACACGGCCAAGCCATCGGCCTCGGCCAGGGGCCCATCCCCCAGCCAGTTCACTTCCTTCAGCGAACACGACGCGGTCAGCAGCGCCTCGCGCGGGCCGACGATCACCTGCCGCGCATCCGCATCGATCCGAACCACGAACAACGGATCGCCGATCGCCACGTTCAGGCCGCGCCTCTGGCCGACCGTATAGCGCGTCACCCCCTCGTGGCGGCCCAGCACCCGGCCGTCCAGGTGGACGATGTCG
>CAZJBC010000141.1:4540-7626 GCA_964543805.1 uncultured Brevundimonas sp. | reverse complement strand
GATGGAGCTGCCCAAGCCGCGCCCCGAGTTCGCACTGCAGATGATTTCGACGGCGCCGCTGGAAACCTTTCTCTCCAAGCTGAAGCTTGCGGCGTTCGGCGCGGTGGTCATCGCCTTTCCCGTGCTGGCGTTCCAGATTTACCGGTTCGTTGCGCCGGGACTCTACAAGCGCGAACGCTATGCCTTCCTGCCGTTCCTGATTGCGGCGCCGGTCCTGTTCGTGATGGGCGGGGCGCTGGTCTATTACATCCTGCTGCCATTCATGGAGTGGTTCAGCCTGAATCAACAGTCGCTGGGGACCCGGCACATCGTGCTGATGCCCAAGATCAGCGACTACCTGTCTCTGGTGATCCGGCTAATCCTGGGCTTTGGCATCTGTTTTCAGCTGCCGATCCTGCTGTCCCTGCTGGGCCTGGCGGGCATCGTCACTTCAAAGCAGCTGCGATCCTTCTGGCGTTTCGCCGTGGTGGGAATCTTTGGTCTGGCCGGCCTGTTCACGCCGGCCGATCCGATCAGCATGCTGGCGCTCGCGCTGCCTCTGGTCCTGCTCTACGAAGTTTCGATCTGGTCGGTGAAAGTTATGGAACTGCGCCGCCGCAAGGCCGACGAGGCCGAGGGCGCCGTTAGCTAAGCCCCAACGTCGTCATCCTCGGATTGGCCGCAAGGCCAAGTCCGGGGACACAGCGTCCCCGTTTCGACGCGCTAGATCGCAGCTTCACGACCAGAGCAGCTGGATACTCGGGATTCGGCTAAGTGCGCCGAACCCGACGATGAAGGGCTTATCTGCTTATTGTCTTCAGCGTTTGCCGGGTGGCTTCAGGAACGCCGGCAGGTCATTGCCGAAGCCCACCACGCCGCCGCTCTTGTCATCGTCGCGGTCGCGATCGCGGCCGCGGTTGCGTTCGGAATCGCGCGGCGGACGCGGCGTGTGACGTTCAGGTTCCGGCGTCGCGCGCGGGGCAGGGGCCTCGGCGCGGGATTCAGGCTCCCGACGCGGCGGGCGCGGCGGGCGGGCTTCGCGGACAGGTTCGGCCGGACGGGACGGTTCGGCGGTCTGGACAGGTTCGGCGGCCGCGGGCGCGGGCTGAACCGGCGTTTCAGAGGCGCGGTGACCGTGGTCGACGCGGGGCCGCTCGCGATCGCGGTCGCGCCCGCCGGAGCGAGCGCCCGAACGCGCGCCGGTGCGGCCGCCTTTGGCGCCGCCTCGGGGACGATCGCCGCCTTCGGCCAGGCTCCAGTCGAGGTCGAGGGTCTCTTCCTTCGGGTTGGAGCCGATCAACTTCAGCACCTTGTCCAGCTGACGGGAGTCGGCCGGTGTGATGATCATGAAGGTATCGCCTGACTTGCCCGCGCGACCGGTGCGGCCGATGCGGTGGACATAGTCGTCAGCGTGATGCGGGACGTCGTAGTTGAAGACGTGGCTGACGTCGGGGATATCCAGACCGCGCGCGGCCACGTCCGAGGCCACCAGCAGGCGAAGCTCGCCCGAACGGAAGGCAGCCAGCGTCTTGGTGCGCAGGGACTGGTCCAGATCGCCGTGGATCGGCGCCGCGTCCAGGCCGTGGGATTTCAGCGACTTTGCAACCACGTCGACTTCGGACTTGCGGTTGCAGAAGACGATGCCGTTCTTCACGTCCGCCCGGCCGATCAGGGCCCGCAGCGCCATGCGCTTGGCCTTGGCCTCGGAGGAGGGGATGCGCACCAGGTGCTGGGTGATGGTCGCCGCAGTGGTCGCCGGCCGCGAGGCCTCGATCCGAGTGGGATCGTTGAGGAACTGCTTGGTCAGCCGCGTGATTTCCGGCGGCATGGTGGCCGAGAAGAACAGGGTCTGCTTCTTGGCCGGCGTCATCTTGAAGATGCGCTCGATGTCCGGGATGAAGCCCATGTCGAGCATGCGGTCGGCTTCATCGACGACCATGATGGACACGCCCGTGAGCAGCACCTTGGAGCGCTCGAACAGGTCGATCAGCCGGCCCGGCGTGGCGATCAGTACATCGACGCCCTTGTCCAGCTTGGCGATCTGGTCGCCCATGGACACCCCGCCGATCAGCAGGGCCCAGGAAAGCTTGGTGCCCTTGGCGTAGCGGCCGAAGGCGTCGGCGACCTGGTCGGCCAGTTCGCGGGTGGGCTCGAGCACCAGGGCGCGCGGCATACGGGCCTTGGAGCGGCCGCTGGCCAGCTTGTCGACCATCGGCAGGGTGAAGGCGGCGGTCTTGCCGGTGCCCGTCTGGGCGATGCCCAGCACGTCGCGCCCCGCCAGGGCCACGGGAATCGCGGCCGCCTGGATGGGCGTTGCGGTCGTATAGCCGTTGTCGGCCACCGCCTGCAGGGTGGAAGGGCTCAGGCCCAGTTCAGAAAAATCGGTCATTGCACGCTGATCAAACCGCGAAGCCGCCCGTGCTTGGGCGAGCGGGCGGCGCGGATTCGCCAGTCCTGCTCCGAGGTGGGGCTGTGAATAGGCGATAGCGGCGTAATGTCAATCTAAGCCACGGATCGCCTGACATGGCGGGTCCAGCGACGGCCAAGCAAAAACAGGCGCGAGAAAGCGGGCGGCGCCCTTGGAGCGGGGGGCCTCGCGTGACATAAGGTCGGTCAAATCAGCCGACCTCTTAGCGTAGAGAATGAACATGACTGCCCAAATCGTTGAAAAACCTGGCGAAGGCTTGAGCCGCGTCTATGACGTGACCATTCCCGCCAACGATCTGGCACAGAGCCTCGACGCCAAGATCGCCGAAATGGCGCCCCAGATGCAGCTGAAGGGCTTCCGTCCGGGCAAGGTTCCGGCCGCTCACGTTCGCCGCCTGTACGGCAAGGGGTTGATGAGCGAGATCATTCAGGAGACCCTGAACAAGACCAGCGAGCAGGTGCTGAACGACAACAATATCCGCGCCGCCGGCACGCCGGAGCTCAAGGCCGTCTCCGACATGGACGCGGTTCTGGCCGGCAAATCCGACCTGACCTATGAGCTGGCCGTCGAGGTCATGCCCGAGTTCAAACTGATGGATGTGGCCAAGATCAAGCTCAAGAAGCCGGTCTACGCGCCGTCCGACAAGGATATCGATGAGGCGGTGGCCGATCTGGCCAAG
>CAZJBC010000141.1:0-4530 GCA_964543805.1 uncultured Brevundimonas sp. | reverse complement strand
GCCAAGCAGAACCGTTCCTACGAAAGCCGCACCGGCAAGTCAGTCAAGGCCAAGGACGGAGACCAGCTGGTCATCGATTTCGCCGGCAGCATCGACGGCGTGCCCTTTGACGGCGGAACCGCCAGCGACGCCAATCTGGTGCTGGGATCAGGCCAGTTCATTCCGGGTTTTGAAGAACAGCTTGTCGGCGCCAAGGCCGGCGACGAGAAGACCGTGAACGTCACTTTCCCGGAAAACTACCAGTCCGAAAATCTGAAGGGCAAGGCGGCCGAGTTCGCCGTCACGGTCAAAGACGTCAAGGCCCCGGTCGAGACCAAGCCGGATGATGACCTGGCCAAGGCGCTGGGCGTCGAAAGCCTGGCTCGCCTGCGCGAGTTGATTGGCGAAAACCTGGCTCAGCAGTACGCGGAAAGCTCGAACTTCAAGCTCAAACGGGCCCTGCTCGACGAGCTGGACGCCGGACATTCCTTCGATCTGCCGCTGCGCATGGTTGAAAGCGAATTCGAGGGCATCTGGCGCCAGGTGCTGGAAGACGAAGCCCGCGAAGGCCGCGACGAGGAAGACAAGGACAAGACCGAGGACCAGCTGAAGGCCGAATACCGCAAGATCGCCGAGCGCCGCGTGCGCTTAGGGCTGGTGCTGGCCGAGATCGGCCGTGAAAAGGGCGTTGTGGTCACCGGCGAGGAAATCCAGCAGGCCATGCAACGCGACGCCATGAACATGGCCCGTCAGTACGGCATGCAGCCGCAGGAAGTGTACGACATCCTGGCCAAGAACCCCGATTACCCGGTCCAGGCCCGCGCGCCGATCTTTGAACAGAAGGTCGTCGAACTGCTGTTCGGCCTGGCGACGGTCACCGACAAAAAGGTGACCAAGGACGAGCTGCTGAAGGATGACGATCTGCCGGCCGGTTACGCCGAGTAGCGCCTGGCGGCCTGGGCGCGGGATATTGTCGCATCAGGGCTTTTTGGCCTGACTGGGTCAGGCTCGAACGATAGGCCGGATTCTCCCACCGTCAGGTGTGGCGGGATGCGGGGGCATTGTTCGTGGCGACCTATCGACTTTATCTGCTCAATTCCGCAGGCCACGTCCGCGAGAGCGTCGTTCTGGACTGCGAGTCCGACGCCGAAGCCCTGCGGGTGGCGGAAGGTCACCGCGGACCCGCCATGGAGCTGTGGAACCTCGACCGCCTGGTCAAACAATTCGAGACCGAGTTCTAGGCGGCCAAGGCGGGCGTTAACCCATCGCCGCAAGATTCGCCTTATCCCTGCCTTGCAAGCCCGCTATCGCGGGACAATATCAGGGCAGGCGATTCACGAGAGGCTAAGACGATGCGCGACGAACACATGGCGATCCGTGATCCGGACATGGGCTATGGCCTGGTGCCCATGGTCGTCGAGCAATCCAGCCGGGGCGAGCGCTCGTTCGACATTTTTTCGCGGCTGCTGCGCGAGCGGATCATTTTCCTGAACGGACCGGTGGACGACAACGTCTCGGCCCTTGTCTGCGCGCAGCTTCTGTTTCTCGAGAGCGAGAACCCGAAGAAGGAAATCGCCATGTACATCAACTCGCCAGGCGGGGTGGTGACCAGCGGTCTCGCGATCTACGACACCATGCAGTACATCAAGTCGCCGGTTTCGACGGTTTGCATGGGCATGGCCGCCTCGATGGGCAGCCTGCTCCTGGCGGCCGGCGAAGCGGGTCACCGCATCGCCCTGCCGAACGCGCGCGTCATGGTCCACCAGCCGTCGGGCGGCTTCCGCGGCCAGGCCTCGGACATCGAGCGTCACGCCGAGGACATCATCAAGATCAAAAAGCGGCTGAACGAGATCTATGTGAAGCATTGCGGCCGCACGCTTGAGGAAGTCGAAAAAACCCTCGACCGCGACCACTTCATGTCGGCCGAGGAGTCCAAGGCCTGGGGCATCGTCGACCACGTCTATGAGACGCGCGAGGCGGCTGAGAACGCAGCGGCGGCGACCTAGTCCGAAGCACGCGACAGTATAATTCCGCAGTCGTGTTCGGTGTCGGCGGACAGCCGATCAAAGCCGCCGTCGCGGTTCCTAATGTCGGCGAACAGCCCGGCAGGATCCTCGTGGAAATGCAGGAAGGCGCGTGAGCGTCGATAGAAGACGCCCCTGGATGTCTCCTTCAGGCCGGGAACAGCGCGCAACTGAACCAGCAGGCGTTCAAGCTGATCGAGCGCTGCAGGGCCCGCGTGTTTCACGGCTCACGCAGGCTTGCCGCTGAACACCTTGTAGCCCTGTTCGCTGGCCATGCGCAGCATGTCTTTGTCGCCGGGGGTGTCGCCGTAGGCGGCGGCCAGGGTGACGTCGTCGCCGAAGATTTCGCGCAGGCGGCGGACCTTTTCCGCCCCCCGGCAATTGGGCGTTGAAAAGGCGCCGGTGACCCGGCCCGCGGAATCGAACTCCAGCTTGGTGCCGATCAGCTTGTGGGCGCCGAGAGAACGGGCGAAGGGCGCGACCGTTGTTTCGGGCGAGGCCGTGACGATGACGACGCGGGCGCCCTTGGTGCGCCAGTAACGCCATGTGCGCAGGGCGTCGGGCCGGAAAATCGACCAGTTGGTTTCCGAGGCGTAGGTCGCCGCGTCCCGTTCAAGGTCTTCCTGCCTGACCCCGTAGAGGAACTGCCGTGTGGCGGCAGCCTTGAGCTTGCCGCGGTCGCGTTTGAAGACATAGCCGATCGCCGCCGGAATGAGTCGGAACATGCCCCAGGCGTATCCGAACCAGCCGGCCCGCCAGCGCAGAAAGGCCAGATAGGAATCGCGCGTGGTCATGGTGCCGTCGAAGTCGAAGGCGATCAGCACGTCAGGGCCTTCGATCGGCTCGTCGGAGTCGGCCAGCTGAACGGGTGGTTTGTGCGGTGTGAACATGCGCTCGAATTCAGAATCGATTCGGCCCTGGCCGTTGGAAAGCAGTTTATCTCGCAATCGGACCGCGGTGTTCCTATTTGAGACACAGGCGGAGCAAAATCGGCGCGCCAGGAAAGGTCAGACCGTGACCAATTGTACAGTTTGGGCTTGCCAAGCTTGTGAACTGCCTCAGGATCGGGGATTGTCAAGGATTGGACAACCTGCGGCGCGTATCCTGCATGAATCAAAGCAGGGAGGCCCGGGCTACAGGGGCGCTCTGCTGAAAGGGCGAAAAGCCCCTCGAGAGTGGGAAGTGATATGACGAAAGCGGCCGGCGGAGACGCCAAAAGCACTCTTTACTGTTCTTTCTGCGGAAAGAGTCAGCACGAAGTGCGCAAGCTTATCGCGGGGCCCACCGTGTTCATCTGTGATGAATGCGTCGAGCTCTGCATGGATATTATCCGCGAAGAGCAGAAAATAACCTTCGTCAAGTCAAAGGACGGCGTTCCCACTCCGAAAGAAATCCGCACGGTTCTTGATGATTACGTCATCGGCCAGGATCACGCCAAGAAAGTGCTCTCCGTCGCGGTCCACAACCATTACAAGCGTCTGAACCACGCGACCAAGAACAACGACGTCGAACTGGCCAAATCCAACATCCTGCTGGTCGGCCCCACGGGCGTTGGCAAGACTTTGCTGGCCCAGACCCTGGCCCGAATCATCGATGTTCCCTTCACCATGGCGGACGCCACGACCCTGACTGAAGCAGGCTACGTGGGCGAAGATGTCGAAAATATCATCCTGAAGCTGCTGCAGTCGGCGGACTATAATGTCGAGCGGGCCCAGCGCGGCATCGTCTATATCGACGAAATCGACAAGATCAGCCGCAAGTCGGACAACCCGTCGATCACGCGGGACGTTTCCGGCGAAGGCGTGCAGCAGGCGCTGCTGAAGATCATGGAAGGCACGGTCGCTTCGGTTCCGCCCCAGGGCGGCCGCAAGCACCCGCAGCAGGAGTTCCTGCAGGTCGACACCGCCAACATGCTGTTCATCTGCGGCGGCGCGTTCGCCGGGCTGGAAAAGATCATCACCTCCCGCGGGCAGGGCACCTCGATCGGCTTCGGCGCCAAGGTCTCCGATCCGGACGAGCGGCGCACGGGCGAAATCCTGCGCGGCGTCGAGCCGGACGATCTGCAGCGCTTTGGCCTGATCCCGGAGTTCATCGGTCGTCTGCCGGTCATCGCGACCCTGGAAGACCTGGACGAAGAAGCCCTGGTCAAGATCCTGACCGAGCCGAAGAACGCCCTGGTCAAGCAGTACCAGCGCCTGTTCGACATGGAGAATGTCGGCCTGACCTTCACCGACGACGCGCTGAAGGCCATCGCCCGCAAGGCGATCGACCGCAAGACCGGCGCGCGCGGCCTGCGCTCGATCATGGAGAACATCCTTCTGGAGACCATGTTCGACCTGCCGACCTACGAGGGCGTCGAGGAGGTGGTGGTCAACGCCGAGGTGGTCGAGGGCCGCGCCCAGCCGCTGATGATCTACGCCGAGCGCCGCAGCGACAAGGGCGGCGCGGCTTAAGGCTGACCGTCCGGGTTAGATCCGTCGGTCCAACCAAGCGGCGATGTTCTCGACGTAGCGGTGCACGTCGGCCA
>CAZJBC010000140.1:0-7653 GCA_964543805.1 uncultured Brevundimonas sp. | reverse complement strand
AACAAGACCCTGGCCGAGGAACTGGCCGGACCGGTCCACGCCCTGTCGATTCGCGCGGACGCGCCGGGGGGCTAGCGCGAGCCGCTCCCCGAAATTGGCCATGAGCGGGTGGGGGGAGGTGTTTTGGGACTGGGAGCGCGGGGGTGCTACTTCTGACGCAACGCCTATGTTCGAGAGTTCCCCTTCCAGCGCCAGAGCCAAAGACCGCTTTCGACCCGTTGCGGACATTGGCCTGGCGCTAGCGCCAATCGCGATAGCGGATCAGCGTGTCCTGCCGCATGTCAGACCATGGAAGGTCAGCGACCGCGCCGCCGTCCGAGCGACCGCGCCATCAACACGGCGAACAGGACACCACCAATGATACAAACCACCGCCATGATCACGACGGCGGTTGTGTCAAACACGCCCGTCCGGTGCCAGGACCGCACAATGGGTGCGAGGCCCAGGATCAGCCACATGAGAAATCCAAAAACGGCACCGGCGAGGGACCAGATCAAACTCGGCGAAACGTTCACCGCTCTGGCCGGCCGAAATTCCAACGGTCGGTTTTTGAAGAACAACAAATAGGGCAGGCCCCAAATCGGCGCGGTCAGGATCAGCAGGACCCGCGACGTCACGTTCCAAAGGCAAGGGATCGGGCGATGGCAAGTTGGGCAGGGCAATCCCCTCCAATTGCGGAAGCCATTGCTTCCTGACCACAGCCTGGCTTCATGAATCGAGCCGCAGGACGGGCAGGGGATATAATCGCGGCGCGCGGGGGGCTCGCCGCAGGCGTCGCAGATGAGGCTCAGCTTTGGAAGCCGCTGACCAAGCGCAAGTTCGTTGAATGCGAGCCCTGGATTGGAGACCCAGTGGACCAGAAGTGGGTCCGGCAACTCCCATCGCCGCATTGGTCCTGCTCCGCACGATGGGCAATTGCGATCAACAGGTTCCATGGTCACGCCCTTCCACCGAATTGACGACAGGATACCGCCGCTATCGCAACCGCCAAAGCGATAAGCCTGAAGGCCAGGGAAAACTTCGATAGCAATGGTGTTCAGGCCCCGTGATCTGCTCGCCGTGTCGGTGTGACCAATGACCAGAGGTCCACTTCCCACCCCTTTGAGACCTAACCTACGTCCGCTCTCGGAAGCACCCCCACAATGACCGGTTATTGGCGCTGGCCTGGCGTCGCAAACCGACCCATGGCGGACATTCAGCCAGCGTGGCATGGTCTAGCCGACGCAGAGCTCCGCCGTTAAGGTTCCTTGTAGGCCCAAACCTCGGAAGGTTGATCCATGGCTGCGGCGAGACGATTCGTGACGATTGGCCTGGCGGCCGTGGGCGCCTTATGTGGAGCATCTGACCACAAAGGCGCGGGGAACAGTTGCCCTGTCACGGGACGCTAAGTTCAAGCCTCTTTACCCCGCTGATTTCGTCCCGCCTCAGCCTCGTCCCGGACCTCCATTCGGCCCGGACCTACGCTAAGCCTAGGTCTGCTAACCACCCTTCTGTGCCCTTCGAAACGTCTGCTAACAGGCACTCATTCAGTTCAGGATCGCAGTTGGGCCGAGGGAGACTCAGATCTTTATCAACCTGGCTCGTGACGCGCCGGAATGCGGCGTCAGTTCGGCCAGGGTGTAGTAGCCATCGCCGTTCGCGTCGACGGCGTGGTCGCGGATCGCTTGAGACAGGGTGGCGAATTCCGCCTGGTTTAGTTTCCCATCGTGGTTCTCGTCGGCGAGCCGGAACGCAGCTGCAATATCGGCTGTAGAGATAGCTCTTGTCGCTGAGGGCGACGCCGTCGGAGGGGTGTTCTGGGCGGCTGCAGAGATCGGGACCAAACAGATCACGAGAACGATCAGGGCGATTCGATTCCAGTTCATGACCGCGCCTCGAACTGCGGGACCTGCCTGTTGAGGATCATCCGCCGATTTTGGAGCCGGTCAACCCTGGGGCGACGTCAGGGTCGAAGCCGGCCGGCCCCGGCGCATGAATCGCCGCGTCTCGAATGTCGGCCTTTGGCGCGTTGCAGCTGGGGCGAGGCCCGACAAGGATGGCGGCTCGCCACCATCGACTTGACGCCGTGAAGACCGACCTTGGCTGCTGCCCGATCAGGTAAAGCTGTCGCTCGCCACGGCGGCGAGTGTCGCATCGCCCACGGCGTAAAGGATTTCCATGAGCGTGCGCTTGTCATAGTGCCTGGCCAGCATCGTCCAGGTGGCGTCGGTGACAAAGGCCTCACGGCGAAGGTCATCGGCGGCCAGAAGCAGGGCCTGTTCAGGTTCGCTCCAGCCTTTCGCCGACGGGCCGCGCGCGATGCGGGAAATCTCCTCTGACGACAGACCGGCGCCCTTCGCCTCCCCAAGGCGCCGGGACCATTCCGCGTCGGCATGGCTCAGCCAGTCCGTGCGCAAGGCCAGGATGGCGCGGGCCCGCGCTGACAGGCCTGCCTGCGCCAGGCCCTGGTCGAGCGTGGCCAGACCCTGTGCGACCGCCGGACTTACCGCCAGGGCCTCGCCTGGCGGCCGGCCGGCCACGCCGCGGGCGGGCCGGCTTGCCGGCGCCGGGGCCGCAAGGCTGGCTGGCAGCCGGTAACGCACGTTGGCGTCAGGCTGCACCCCCGCAGAGTTGAGCAGCATCGAGGTCATCTGATACTGCGCCGCAGTCATGACCGCTTCCGTCGCCGCCTTTTCCCCGAGGGCCGTCTTCAGGGCCCGCCAGGTCTCGGGCAAGGCCGCCCCGTTGTACCGGACCTCGTCGGCGGCCTTCAGCACCTGACGCTCAAGGTCGGTCCAGCCGTCGGCGGTCGGGCCCTGGGCCACGCGCGCCACGTCGGCTTCGTTGAGCCCGTTTCGCTGCGATATGCCCGAGTGCTGGCCCCAGTCGTACTGCGCCCAGCAAAGCCAGCTGGTGCGCAGAATGATCATCTCGCGGTAGCGCGGCGTCAGGCTCGAGGCGTTGAACAGGTAGTTCGAAAGCGGCGTCCAGGCGTCCGCCAGCTGCGGGTGGCGGGCCAGGGTTGTGTAGATGTTGGCGTTCCCCTTGCCCTGCATCATCTTCTGCTGGGCGGCGTCGCGTTCCTCCGGCGGCACGGGGGCCAGGCGCGGAACGGTTGGCCTCATAGACAGAGCGGCGGGCGAAGACGGGGCGCTGGCCGTGGCGCATGCCGACAGGGTCAGGGCGGCGATCAGGATCGCGAGCTTGCGGGGCCGGGGCGGCCGGATGGGAAGGCGCAGTTTCATCCGGAGCGCTCCTTGAGGTCGCGGCGGCTTTCCGGGCTCAGTTCAGCATCGCAATAGGCGGAAATCGCATCCGCCACGTATTGGGTAAGCCCCTGGGCGCGGCCTTCGTAGCGCTCCAGGAATTCGGGGTGGCGCAGGTAAAGCTGTCCCATGTTGCGATAGCGCCGGGCCGACGGCGCCTTGTTCACGATCTTCGACACCCACCCATAGTGGCGCGCCATGATGGCGAGCACCGGCTTGCTGTCCGCCGCCAGGCCGTCTGTGAGCGCGGCGGCCAGGTCGGCGTCGATCGCATCGCCGCTGGCATAGAAGGCCTCGGCCGCTTCCTTGCCCCAGCTCTGGATTGTCTTTTTGTAGGAATCCAGGGCCTCGTGAATTTCACGGGCATAGCGGGCCACCAGCCATTCCTCGTATTCGGCCTGGGTTTCGGGCGTGAAGCCCCTGTAGAGCTCGCTTTCGGAAACGATCCCGTCGCCCTCCAGCGCCACCAGGGTCTGATCGAGGGTGTGAAGCAACTGGCGATAGCGTCTCTGCTGCTGTGTCACCCGCTCGCGATGGCGGCGCAGCACGGAGATCCGGTCAAAGTCCGGCTGATCCAGGACTTCCGAAATCGACTCCAGCGGAAAACCCAATTCCCGGTGAAAGAGAATCTGCTGCAGGCGCAGCAGCTCGTCGCGTCCGTAATAGCGATAGCCGTTCTGTCCGATCGTCGCGGGCTTCAGCAGGCCGATTTCGTCATAGTGATGAAGTGTGCGGATCGATACGCCCGCCAGCTCCGCCAACTGCTTGACCGTGTAGAGATTCATGGAGCCACACATGCGGCCTCACACCGGGTGAGGGTCAAGAACAATTCACAAACGCCGCGACATCCGGCTAGGCCTTCATGACCTCACTGATCGGCTTGGTGGTGGCCTGAGAGCCTGTGCCGAACGCGCCGACCGGCAGGCCCAGCAATTGCTGGGCGGTCAGCGACACGCGGGTGACGGGATCGCCGACGCCCTTGATATGCTTGCCCGCCTTGTGCGCGCCGCCGGCGCCGCCGGCCAGGAACATCGGGATGTTCTCCAGCGCGTGGACGCGTGCGTAGCCGACGTCCGAATAGCCCATGAACAGGGTGTTATCGAGCAGGGTGCCGTCACCCTCCCTGACGCTATCGAGCGCGCGCACGAAGTCGGCGTAAGCCTCAACCGTCATCCCGCCGATCCGCTCCGAGATCGGCTGGTAGCCCACCTGCGGGTCGATCGGCTCCTCATGGGTGTGCTGGTGATAGATGTCAGGATCGCCCGGCAGGAACAGGCCCGAGCTGGCCTCCGAATGCAGGACCGTGAAGACCTTGGTCTGGTTGCAGGCCAGGCCCATGGCCATGAGCTGCGCCATCATCTTGTTGTTCTGGTTCACGATTGAGATGTCGCGCGAGCGGGGCGTGTCGTCCGGCTTGGCGGGCACCGCACAGGACTCCGCCCTGGCCGGTTTTTGAAGTTCGACGGACAGCTGGTTTTCCATGGAGCGGACCGACGTGAAATACTGATCCAAGGCTTGTTTGTCCGATGCGCCGACGGAGGCCATCAGCGCATTGCGCTGATCGGTGACCGCCGAAAGCACCGACTGACGCAGCATTACCTGCGGGTCGGGTGTGAAGGTGGCCGAGTTTGGGTCCTGGTAGCCTTCGCCGAACAGGCGCGTGTAGAGCTGCAAGGGGGATACGTCGGCGGTCGAGGTCGCCGAGCCGGCCGCCCGGGCCGACAGGGACCGGGGGGTGCCGTAGGGCGCGACATCCACCTGGCGAAAGCGCGTGCCGTTGCCGATTGCCTGGGCGACCGTGGTGTCGAAGGTCGGCGCTTCGTAGACATTGATCACCGCCGCCGCCACGCCGGTCATGATGGCGCAGTTGCCGGTGAAGTGCTGGTGGTTGGGCTTTCCGTCCTGGAAGACCTTGAAGTCGGAGAACACCGAGACCTTGTGCTCGATGCCCTTGAGGGATTGCAACTGGGGCGTCACCGTCCACTGGGCGTCCCCCGTCTCTTTCGGGACCCATCTCGACCCGCCATCGACGGTGGGCGTCAGCCCCAGGCCGAAGAAGAAGGTTCCGAACCGGACCGGCAACCTGGCGCCATCGGCATAGGCCTTGCCGTGGCCGTCCAGGAAGAGATCCAGGGTCGGAACGCCGACGCAGACGGCGGCGCCGCCAAGGGCGCCCCGCAGGATCGACCGGCGATTAAAGACGCTCATGTGAGGCGCTCCCGTCAAAGTCTGTTCTGTCGAACCCGGCCATGATCTGCCGCATCCTATCGGCCGGCAAGGCCGACCGCCGCAGCCGGCGGCGGCGGCTCGGCCGGCGATGCCAGGCCCGTTGCATAGTAGCCGCCCCGAGGATCCTGGATCGCCCTGGCCCAGTACATCGGGTCATTGGGCGGAGCGGGCTGGCTGGGATCGGGCTTGTTGGGCCACGAGGCCGCGCCGCCGGTAAGGCGGAAAGCCGGATCGGTGCCAATCCCCTGCATGATTTTGGCGAGGTCCTGTGCGGGGCGGGCCTGGGCGTCGGACTTGCCCGTAAACACCTGAGCCTGGGTGACCACCTGGTGCGTGTCCGGCGTGATCAAAAAGGCCGGAATGGCGTCCAGAGTATAGTAGACCGAAATGTGAGTGTTAGGCCCTTCGACGCCTTCGGGCTTCCAGTCGGCGGCCTTCTGCCAGTTGTACCACAGGGTGGGGAACTGATAGCCGCTCGTCTGCTCGCCAGCGTTGCTGGCGGCCGCCAGGCTCATGTACATGTAGCGCCAGTTGCGATAGCCGCCGACCTCCGCCGACAGGGCGCCGTCGGCCTTCAGGGTCAGGCGGGTCTGCGCCTTTTCGAGGACCATGTCCTGGCCATAACCGGCCCGTGCGCCTGGCTCGCGCATGCGGATCCGCTCCAGCGGGGCCTTGGGCGTAATGACGCCATTGACGGATTTGGCCTCGAAGACCGTGGTGAACCGCGGGTCTGGATCGATGCGGTAGGAGTTGTCGGGCTCGACCGCGCTGGCCGCGTCGGTGACCAGCTTTTCCTTGGCAATATAGTAGCCGACCCGCATGTTCGGATCGTTCATCGGATCGGCGCCGTCGCCGGACAGCATGATCAGCACGGTGAAGGCGCCGGCCCGCATCTCGGCCATTTCGTACTGTTCGTTCGGCCGGGGCTGGGCCGAATAGCGGCCGCCCCCGCGATAGTGCTCAAGGCATCCGAGCGCGCGGTAGTACTGGTTGTCGAGGCCCTTGTCCTTGCCGTCCGGGCTGACAAAGCCCGTGTTCTGGTTGTGGTCGAGATCGAAGCCGTAGCCGGTATTGCCGACCACCATCGGCGTCACCGGGTCGGGGACGAGCGTCGGATCGCGATGAACATTCATGCCGGGCTGCGGTCCGCGGTCGGAAAGCCTGATCGCCCCAATCGCCACGCCATCCACCTCTTTTTTGGCTTCGTCCGCCGAGCGCCAGGAGGTGGTCATGAGGGTATGCAGGTCCGGAGGCGGAATATCGCCGTCGGGACAGTTGGAGTCCTTGGGGCCCCCTTTCCACCCCGGCTGGGTGAAGTAGTCGACGACAAAACCCTTTGACCAGGCCGCGAAGGCCGGCGCGGGCGCGGCGATCGCCACCAGGCCCGCAAGCGCCAGAAAGAATGTCTTACTCATCGATCTCATCCTCCAAGGAATGTCTTCTTTTTATATCTCGGCGTCGTGAAAATAACCTCTAGTTCGCAGTCGCCAGCCTCCGGTCGGAAGCCCTTGCATCCACGGCCACCCTTTTCGGAACCGCCGGCGGCGCCTGACGCGCCGGCGGTTGAACGCGGTAGAATTCCGGCCTCGCGGCGATATCGGCGATCAGGGACGGCACCCTGTAGCCACTCGCCGCAAACGCCCTTGTCTCAGCATCGATGAACGTCCAGGTGGGTAGGTCGGGCGACTTGCCCTGGCCATAGGCGATGATGTTGCTGACCAGGCAGGTTGGAACCAGGGGATCGTCGTGCAGCACGCGGCCAAGTCCCTGGGCGCCCTCGAACTTTTCGCCTTGCCAGTCGACGGACACGTCGATCCTGGCTCCGTTCTCCATCGTCCGCCACTCACCCAGGCCATCGAAATTCTCGAGCGCCAGGCCGGGAGGGTCGCTGCGCAGGTGACAACCAGAGCAGCCGGGCGTGTTGGCGTGGGCCAGCAGACGGCCGCGCACGGTGCCTTCATGGGAGTCACGCACCTTGGAGAAATCGACGTCGGGCGGCGGCGGCGCGCTGGGCGTACACAGGAAGATCTCGTTGTACCTCACCCCGCGAATGGTCGGCGAGGAACTGCCCGGATGCGCAAACAGCATCATGAAGGCCGCCTCGGTCAGGATGCCGGATTGGCCCGAATCCGCCGGGAAGGTGTAGCGGGTCCACTCCCCGTCGTAGGTGTAGGGAACC
>CAZJBC010000139.1:0-7732 GCA_964543805.1 uncultured Brevundimonas sp. | reverse complement strand
CCGCGGGCGATGTCGGCAGTCACGTGGCTGCCGCCGACCGGCAGGCTGTCGATATGCACCAGGCTGCCCTGCTGGAACACCGCCACCGAGGTCGAGCCGCCGCCCATGTCGATGCAGATGCAACCGAATTCGCGCTCATCGTCTTCCATCGCGGCCAGCGCCGAGGCGTAGGGTGCGGCGACCACGCCCTCGAAATTCAGATGTGCGCGTTCGACGCAGTGGATCAGGGTCTGGAAGGCGCTTTCGCTGATGGTGACGACAAGCAGCTCCAGGCCAAGGCTGCGGCCGAACATGCCGCGCGGGTCGCGCACCCGGCCCTGCCCGTCCACGGACCAGGATATGGGAAGCAGGTGGATGGCGCGCCGATCGCCCAGCTTCATCTGCGAAAGGGCCGCTGAATTGGCGCGCATCAGGTCCTGGTCGGAGATGGCGCGGGCGCCCAACGAAATCTGAGCCTTCAGCCGGGTGCTGGCGAGACGCCCGCCCGCGGTGGCGATGGTCACGGCCTCGACCGCGGCGCCCGCCACGCCCTCAGCGCGTTCGACGGCGAGCGCGATGGCGTCGGCCGCATCCTCGACGCTGACGATGGCTCCGCCGCGCACGCCGCGCGAGGCGACATAACCGACGCCGGCGGCGGTCAGGGTCAGGGCCTCGGCGTCGACGCCGCTGGATTTCATGATGAAGCAGGCGACCTTGGAGGCGCCCAGATCGACCGCGGCGACCACCGGCTGGCGGCCCAGGGCCGCTTTCAGGCCGCTTCGGGCCCCGTCTTCGCGCCTCTTGCGGCCGGGAAGATCCAGGGTCAGCGACATGGCTCAGGCTGCTCCCGGCGTTGCGGGCGCCGCGCCGCCGCGCTTTTCGACGACGGTCATGCCAGGGGTGCGCAGATCGATGCGCTGCAAGCCCAGGTCAAGAATTTTCTGGCCCTGGTCCAGCTGGTCCAGCCGGATCATGGCGCCGGCTTCATCTGTGGCAGGCAACTGGATCAGCGTCCCGTCCTTCAGCCGCAGATCCCAGCGGCGGCCGTCGACGCGGATCAGGGCTTCCAGGCGCTGAACCAGACGCGGCCGGGCCTTGATCAGGTCGAACACCGCCCCGCCGGCGGCGTTGGCGCCGACCCCGACCACCAGAGGCAATTGCGGGAAAGCGCCGGGATCGGCCTCGCGGATCACCTGGCCCTTGGCGTCGATGACCTGCATGCGCCCGTCCAGCTGCCAGACGGCGACTGGCGCACGCTCGACAACGCGGACAACCAGGGTGTTCGGCAGATTGCGCGAGACGCTGGCGCTTTCCACCCAGCCCACCTGTTCGACGCGGGTCTTGATGGCGGCCAGGTCAATGCCGAGAAGCGGCTGGTCGTGGGTCATGCCGACGGCCCTGGAGATGTCGGCGCGGGCCTGGGGCGCGGCGCCGGCGATCTCGAACGAGGTCATGCGGAACCCGGCCGAGCCCAGGGCGGAATAGAAGGACGTGCGGGCCGCATCGCCGATCGCCTGCAGGCGATGGCCGGTGAACAGGATCACGCCGGCGCAGATGACGATGGCGCCCAGGGCGGCGCCCACCGCGACCACTGGCGGCAGGCCGCCTTGCGCCGAAGCTTTGAGTTTTGAGGTGCGTGGGCCTGCGGCGCGGGGCTTGGCGGCGGGCTTGGCGACAACGGTGCGCTGGGCCGGTTTGGCGGACGTGGAAGCGCGCGGTTTACCGCCGCTAGTTCCCCTTCCCCGCACGAGCGCGACCATAGGCGTCCTCTACCATCCACCGAACCAGACCGTTGAAATCGATCCCCTTGTAGGCGGCCTGTTCAGGAGCCAGCGATACGGGGGTCATTCCGGGCTGTGTATTGACCTCCAACAGAACCAAATTGTCGTTAATGTCGTCATAACGAAGATCGCTTCGGGTCACCCCGCGACAACCCAACGCAGCGTGCGCAAGCTCAGCCATGGCAAGGCATCGCGCTGTTATCGCTTCGGGAATCCGCGCCGGGACGATGTGCATTGAGCCGCCGTCGGAATATTTCGCCTCATAGTCATAAAAGCCCGTGGCCGCGACGATTTCGGTGACCGCCAGCGCCTTGCCGTCCATGACCGCCACGGCCAGCTCAAAGCCGCGCACATAGGGCTCGATCATCACCTCTTCGCCGAAGGTCCAGCCAGGCGCGATCAGTTCCTGCGGCGGGGCGTTTGCGCCCTCGAAGACCATGAACACGCCGACCGACGATCCCTCGGCATTGGGTTTGACCACATAGGGCGGAGCCATGACGTGATAGCGGGCGGCCTCGAAGCGGTTGAACAGGCCGCCGCCCGGCACCGCAACGCCCGCCGCGGCCAGCACCGCCTTGGCCTTGGCCTTGTCCATGGCGATGGCCGAGGCCAGCACGCCGGAGTGGGTGTAGCGGATATTCAGGGTCTCAAGCACACCTTGGACACAGCCGTCCTCGCCCCATTCGCCGTGCAGGGCGTTGAAGCAGACGTCGGGTTTGAGCGCGGTCAGGACGGCCGCGATATCGCGCCCGGCGTCGACGCGGGTCACCTTCGCGCACTGCCCTTCGAGCGCATCGGCGCACGCCTTGCCCGAGATCAGCGAGATTTCCCGTTCGGACGAGACGCCACCCATCAGAACGGCGACGTGGAGGGTTTTGAGGTCCATTATCCCGCCTGATCCCCAAAGGTTTGGATCGGACGACGATTCGCCCGCCCAGGGTATCTATACGGCGCCACGGCGCCCTGAGGGACTTGTCTTTTCAGGCCTCGAACGACAAGCTTTAACTCTACCGGAGGGGGGTCTGGGAGGATGATCGCGAAAAGAAATCTGCAGTTTTGGCTTTCGCTGGCGGTGATGATTTTCCTGATCACAGTCCCCTGGAAAGCCGTTGCGCAGGATGCGGCGCAGGTCGAGAGCCCTGACGCGGCCAGAAGTGAAAGCGCCCCAACTGTCCTGCATGCACGCCCGCCAACGGATCGCAAAGGCGCCGCGACCGAGGGCCTGGGGACCGCTGAAGCCGCCGCCGCCATCCAGTACGTGAGGTGCAATACCGAGGATGATCCCGATGCAGCCATTGACGCCTGTACGGTAGCGATCAACTCCGGAAGGGCGTCCGGCAGCGATCTCGCGGCTTTGCTCGACAGACGGGGCCAAGCCTACAACGACAAGAAGGACCCCGTCCGCGCAAGGGCTGACTTCGACGCAGCCATCGCTCTCAATCCCGATGCAGCCGGCCCGTACAACAACCGCGGCATGACTTTTGACACCCAGCACGATTACGACCGGGCGATCGCCGACTTTGACAAATCCATCAGCCTGGATCCGCAAAATGGTCCCGCGTTCAACAACCGGGGCGGCGCCTATGCGATGAAGCATCAGTTTCCAAAGGCGATCGAAGATCTCACCCGGGCGATCCAGATCGATTCCGAAGACACAAGATTTCTCACCAACCGCGGCGAGATCTATCGCATGAGCGGCGACCTCGACCACGCCCTTGCGGATTTTGACAAGGCGATCGCGCGGGAGCCTGACGTCGCGTCCAACTATACTCGCAGGGCAAGGACCTTTGTGGCGAAAAGCGCCTTCAATGACGCGGTGAAGGACTTGGATGTCGCGATAAGACTGGACCCGTCGGTGGTCGATAACTGGATCGATCGCGGGGCCGACCACTACCAACTTGGCGCCTACCAGGCGGCCTTAACCGACCTGAACCAGGCCATCAGTATGGGTTCGCGAAAGCCCGGCGCCTTCGTGGACCGCGCCATTTCTTATGAAATGCTTGGCGAACGCGACAAGGCGCTCGCCGACTACGACGAGGCCTTTCGCATAGACCCGCAGTGGGTCGACACCTTCAATAACCGGGGCAACCTCTATGCCCGAATGGGCGACAATGCCCGGGCGATTTCGGACTACGACGAGGCGATCCGTCTGAAGCCCGATTATGTGCTGCCCTACAATGGACGTTGCTGGGCAAGGGTGCAGATGGGACAGGACCTGGACCGGGCCTTCGCCGACTGCGCAAAGGCGCTGGAACTGAAGGCGGACTATTACAGCGCCCTGAGGGGCAAGGCTGTCATTGAATTGCGTCAGGCCAGGTTCGCAGAGGCCTTGGCCGATTACAGGGCCTTGATCACGGCCGACAAGGGCCACGCTGAAGACCTTTATGGCCGCGGCATGGCTTTGCTATGCCAGGGGCAGATCCCGGAAGGTCAGGCTGATCTGAACACGGCGATGACGCGTGATCGGAATGTGGCGGCGCGATTTCAGAAAAGAGGCGTGCCGCCGGCCAACACTGCGCGAGGCGGACTATTTGGACTGGGCGCCCGCCGGCCGGTTCAGTGCGCCCTGAAATCCTGATCGCTGTTGGCGGCCAGGTTGAGCAGGACGGCGAAGGCGGCGACCATCTGGTTCAGGCGGGCGGGATCGATCTTGTCCAGGGTGTCGTCGTCGGAATGATGCCAGTCGAAGTAGTGGGTGGCGTCGACCTGGAAGGCAAAAGCCGGCACGCCAGCGGCATTGATCTGAGCCACATCATCGCCGCTGCCGGTCGCGGGCGTGGTCTCCACCGTGACTTTGAGGGGCGCGAGCAGGCCCGCCAGCGGCGCAAACACTGGCGCACCCAAGCCACGCGCCGGGAGACGAACTGAAGTGACCCCGCCGGCGCCCTCGTCGCTCTCACTGGCGAGCACGATGGTGGAAAGGTCGCCCTTGTGGGCGTCCAGATACGCCTGGCCGCTGTAGTTCATCTCTTCAGCGCCGAAGAGGACGACGCGCAGGGTTCGCGCCAGGCGCCCGCCGCTGGCCGCCAACTTCGCCGCTGAGACTGTCACGGCCATGCCCGCGCCGTCATCGACCGCGCCCTGGCCGACGTCCCAGCTGTCCAGATGGCCGCCCACCACGATCACTTCGTTGGGCCGGGCAGCGCCCGGGATTTCGCCGATAACGCTGTAGCCAGTGGCCGGGCCCATGGTCGAGGTCATGGAAAGCCTGACGGTCACCGTCTGCCCGCGCAAGACCATCAGGGCCAGCATGTCGGCGTCGGGGGTGGAAACCGCGGCGGCGGGGATCTTTGGCGCCCCGTCGGCATAGGTCATGGCGCCGGTGTGAGGCAGGTCGGTATGGGCGGTGGTCAAGGAGCGGATCAGATAGGCGACGGCGCCGCGTTTAGCTGCCTCCGATGCGCCATTGGTGCGCGCGGGCCGCAGGGCGCCGTAGCCGGTGGCCGCCTCGGTGGTCATCACCTGATTGACCAGAACGATCTTGCCGGTCAGCGAGCCCGCTGGCGCGGCCTGGAGCGCGGCGTAGGTCGGAAAGACGACGAGCGAGGCTTCGACGCCGCCCGCAGGCGTCGGGACGGAACGGCCGAGGCCGAGAATTTTCAGGGATTTGCCGTTCAGGCCGACAACCTGGGCGGATTCCGCGCCCCTGTGCCAGGCCTGGATAGGGAAGGATTCGACGTGAACGTTGGAAAATCCCAGTTCTTTCAGCTTGGCCACGCCCCAGTCGCGGGCTTTTTCCGCCCGCGGGGTTCCGGCCTGCCGGTTGCCGACCTCGGTGGTGAGGCTGACCAGGTAGTTCCAGGCGGTCGGGTCAGTCAGGGCCCTGTCCCTGATGGCGGCGATGGCGGCGGTGTTGGTCTGGGCAAGCACAGGGCCAGTCAAGACCAGCGCCAGGACGGCGGCAAGCGCGGCTTTCATGGTTTTCCCACCCGTTTGATCTCCCACTGCAGGTCGACGCCTGTTTTCGACCTTACGTCGGCGCGGACCGTATCCCCAAGGCCTTCCAGATCGGCGGCGGTGGCCTCGCCGGTATTGATCAGGAAATTGGCGTGCAGTTCCGAGAACTTCGCCCCGCCAAAGGGTTTGCCGCGCCAGCCGGCCTCGTCGATCAGTTTCCATGAGGAATGGCCAGGCGGGTTCTTGAAGGTCGAGCCGCCGGTCTTTTCGCGGATCGGCTGGGTCTGCTCGCGCCGGGCGGTAATTTCGCCCATGCGCGCCTCGACGGCGGCGGGTTCGTCGGGGCGGCCCTGGTAGAGGGCGGCGGTGACGATGACGCCATTCTCGGCTCCCCAGCCGTGGCGGTATGTGAAGGCGGCAGGGTCGGCGAAGGTCACGGGGTTCCCGGCGCGGTCGTAGCCGTAAGCCTCGACGAGGACGTCCCTGGTCTCGGAACCATAACAGCCGGCGTTCATCGTCACAGCGCCGCCGATGGTTCCGGGAATGCCGGCGTAGAACTCCAGGCCCGCGATCCCCGCTCTGGCCGCCGCGCGCGCGACTTGGGCGTCGAGGCAGGCGGCGCCGGCGCGGATGCGGGCGCCGTCCAGCGGCTCGATCGTGGCGAAAGGCTTGCCCAGGCGAATGACCACGCCGTCGAGGCCGCCATCGCGCACCAGGGTGTTGGAGCCGACGCCCAGCGGCAGGACCGGGACGGCCGGATCGAGGGCCTTCAGAAAGGCGGCAAGGTCGGCCTCATCAGCCGGCATGAAGATCACCTCGGCCGGTCCGCCCACCCGCAGCCAGGTGAATGGCGCGAGAGGCTCGTCAAACATCAGGCGGCCGCGAACGGGCGGGAGATGATCGCGCCAGGTCATGACGTCACCCACGCAGCACGCCCATATTTTTCCGTCATCCTCGGGCTTGTCCCGAGGACCCAGGGTGGGGCCGCACGATCCGCACCGATTAGCGCGGTTCGTGAAGCGGAGAGGTGGGTCCTCGGGACAAGCCCGAGGATGACGATATTATTGTTGACTGACAGGGGCTGGCGAACGCTCACCCCTTCAGCCCCTCCAGCTGCCCCGGCAAGGCGTAGGCCCAGCTGGTGATGTCCCCGGCCCCCAGGCAGACGACCAGGTCGCCGGGCTTGGTTTCCTCGGCGATCAGGGCGGGCAGGTCGGCGGGGCTCGCCAGCGGGATCGCCCGGCGGTGGCCGTAGGCGTGCAGACCCTCAACGAGGGCGTCGCGGCTGGCGCCTTCGATCGGCGCCTCGCCGGCGGCGTAGACGTCCGCCACGATCACCGTGTCGGCGTCGTTGAAACAGGCGCAGAATTCCTTGAACAGGTCGCGCAGGCGGGAATAACGGTGCGGCTGGACCACGGCGACGACGCGGCCGCCTTTGGCTACCTGGCGGGCGGCGCGCAGGACGGCGGCGATCTCGACCGGATGGTGGCCGTAGTCGTCGATGATGCGAACCCTATTCGCCACGCCTGTGGTGGTGAAGCGCCGCTTGACCCCGCCAAAACCGGCCAGCCCCTCGCGGATCGCGCCCTCGCCAACGCCCAGCTCGCGGGCCACGGCGATGGCGGCGAGCGCGTTGGACACATTGTGCCAGCCCGGCATGGGCAGGTGCAGCCCCTTCATGGTGATGGTCTCGCCCGAACGCGGGGTGATCACCACGTCAAAGCGCGCGCCGTCCGGGTCCATGGCGACAGAAACCGCCCGCACCTCGGCCTGGGGATTGACGCCATAGGTGACCAGCCGGCGGTTTTGCACCGCGGCGACCAGGGCCTGGACCTCGGGGTGATCCAGGCACACGGCGGCGAACCCATAGAAGGGAATGTTCTCGACGAAATCGCGGAAGCCCTTTTTGACCGCTTCGAAATCGCCCCAGTGATCCAGGTGCTCGGCGTCGATATTGGTGACGATGGCGACGGTGGATTTCAGCTTCAGGAAGGTGCCGTCGCTCTCGTCGGCCTCGACGACGATCCAGTCGCCCTCGCCGACCTTGGCGTTGGTGCCATAGGCGTTGATGATGC
>CAZJBC010000138.1:0-7828 GCA_964543805.1 uncultured Brevundimonas sp. | reverse complement strand
CCTGGTCCGCCGCCGCGTCGAGACGCCGTTTGAACGGACCCTGGATCTGGCCGAGACGGTCGAGCGCGCCGTCGGCGGTCGCAAGGGCGCCAAGGTTCACCCCGCCACCCGGGTCTTTCAGGCCCTGCGCATCGCGGTCAACGAGGAGTTGGCTGAACTGGAAGCGGGCCTTGCCGCCGCCGAGCGGATACTCAACGAAGGCGGGCGTCTGGCGGTGGTCACTTTCCATTCGCTGGAAGACCGCCTGGTCAAGGCCTTCTTCACGGAGCGCGCTGGCCGCACGCCGGGCGGATCGCGCCACCTGCCTCAGGTCGCCGCCGCCCGTGCGCCCAGCTTCCAGCTGCTGTTCAACGGCCACAAAGGCCCGGGCGAGGCCGAGCTGGCTGAAAATCCCCGCGCCCGCTCGGCCAAGCTGAGAGCCGGCGTTCGCACCGCCGCGCCTGCCTGGGAGGCCGCCGCATGAGCATGTTCGATCGCCGCTTCCGCGGATTTCGCATCGTCAATTTCACCGCCATGGCCGTGCTGCTGATGTTGATGCTGGGCGTCTATCTGGCCAAGACCCGCGCCTCGGCGGACTCGGCGGCCATCACCCGGACGGAACACCAGATTCTCGCCGAGCAGCAGACCATCCACACGCTCAAGGCTCAGGTCGCCAGCCTGGAAAATTCCAAGCAGATCGAAAAGATGTCGGTCGATTATCTGAAGATGGCGCCGGTCGACGCCAAACATGAACTTACGCCGGATCAGCTGCCGGCTCTGGCCGGTCAGTCCGCCGCACCGGCGCCGCAGCCGGCGGTTGTCCAGTCCGGAGCGTCGGTCCGATGAGCGCCGCCGGCATGGGATCGCCCCGGCCTCTGCCCTGGCGCTGGGCGTCGCGGGCCATCTGGTGGATCGAGCACGAATTCGAACGCGCCAAGGCCGAAAACCGCCCCGCCGACAGCGTGCGATTCCGCATGGTGTTCATCCTGGCCGTGTTCATCGCCGGCTTCACCGCCCTGGCCCTGGGCGCGGCGCGCGCGGCCCTGTCGCCGCAGCATTCGGGCCTGGGGCTGGTGCTGCCGGCGGGCAGCCGCGCCGATCTGGTGGATCGCAACGGCGCCCTGCTGGCCGTGGACCTGCCGGTCTATGATCTCTACCTCGATCCGGCGCTGGACTGGAACTATGCCGAGACCCGACGGGTGCTGGCGCCGCTGATCCCGGCCGCGGCCCTGACCCGGGTCGATGAGACCCTGACGGGCAAGAAGCGGCAGAAAATCTTTGGTCCGTTCCCGCAGGCCGTACGCGATCGCATCGACAGCATGGGGCTTCCGGGCGTCAGCTTTGAAGCCGAAGCCGGCCGCAGTTATCCGCTGGGCTCCGAGGCGAGCCATATGATCGGCTTCGTACGCAATGATGGACAAGGCATGCTGGGCGCCGAGGGCGCGCTGGACAAGCAGATCCGGGCGCAGGCGGGCGCGGCGCCGGTGGTCCTGTCGCTGGATCTGAAGGTCCAGGCGGCGTTGGAAGACGAGCTGCAGAAGACCCTTGTGCGCCACTCGGCCAAGGCGGGCGTCGGTCTGGTGACCAATATCCGCACCGGCGAAATTCTCGGCATGGCCAGTCTGCCCGACACCACGCCCGACAAACTGGCCCTCGACACCAATGTCGGCCTCAACCGCGCCGCCAGCGGCCGCTACGAGATGGGCTCGACCTTCAAGATCTTCACCCTCGCCGCCGGCCTGGACAGCGGCAAGGTGACGCTGGAGTCCAAATACGACGTGGGCAACCCCCTGGTGATCCCCGGCCAGACAATTCACGACAGCCACAAGGAATCCGGCTTCTTCAATCTGCACGATGTGTTCGTCCATTCGTCGAACATCGGCGCGGCAAGGATGGCGCTCGAGGTCGGCGGCGACACCATCTCGTCCTATTTCGACAAGTTCGGCCTGCTGAAAGCCGCGCCCATCGAGCTGCGCGAAACGGCCAGCCCGATCGCACGTGGACCGTGGAACACAAGCGCCGTGGCCAACCGCGCCTTCGGCCACGGCATTTCGGTCAGCCCCCTGGCTCTGGCGGCCGGGGTCGGCGCCATCATGAACGGCGGGCGTTACGTGCCATTGACCATCGTCAAGCGCGACGGGCCGCCGCCGGCTGGCCGCCAGGTGATCAGCCCGCAGACCAGCGCCCTCATGCTGGGCCTGATGCGCGACAACGTCGTGCAGGGCACCGGCAAGCCGGCCGAACTGGCCGCGCCCGGATTCAGCATCGGCGGCAAGACCGGCACGGCCGAGGTGCCCAAGAACGGCGTCTATCTGAAGACCACCCTGGTCTCGTCCTTCGCCGCGGTGTTCCCCACGGACGCCCCGGCCGGCGCCGACAAGTATTTTGTGCTCATCCTGGTCGACGAGCCTGAGGTCTCCGCCGAGGAGCCGGGCCGCCCGACGGGGTCCATTGTCGCGGCGCCGACGGTGGGGCGCGTAATCAACCGGATAGCGCCCTTCCTTAGTGTTACACGCCGCGCTACAGCGCCGCAGACCGTAGCGGCCGGCGCCGACTCAGACGACGGCAACGAGCGATGAGCGCCCGCCTTTCCGAAATCGTCCGCCGCCGGGGCATCTCGCAGGATCCAATGATCACCGGCGTCACCGCTGACAGCCGCGCGGTGCGGCCGGGCTTTCTGTTCGCCGCCCTGCCAGGCTCGAAGGTCGATGGCCGCAGCTACATTTCCGGCTCGATCGGCGCGGGCGCGGCGGCGATCATCGCGCCCGCCGATATCGATGGCCTGCCGGTGCCGACCATTCACGCCCTGGACGTGCGCCGCGCCTACGCGCTGGCCGCCGCCAACTTCTGGAAGGACCAGCCGCCGGTCATCGTCGCGGTGACCGGCACCAACGGCAAGACCTCGGTCGCCGGCTTTTGCCGCCAGATCTTTACGCAGCTGGGCCACAAGGCCGCCAGCATGGGCACGCTGGGCGTGGTGGCCGGCGAGGAACAGCTGTCGCCGCCAGGCCTGACCACCCCCGACGCGGCTGACGTGGCCAAATGGCTGGCCGACCTGGCTCACCGCGGCGTCACCCACCTGGCGCTGGAAGCCTCGTCCCACGGCATCGACCAGCGCCGCCTGGACGGCGTGCGCTTGACGGCCGCGGCCTTCACCAATTTCACCCAGGACCACCTGGACTATCACCACACCATGGACGCCTACCGGGCGGCAAAGCTTCGCCTGTTCGACACCCTGCTGCCGCGCGGCGGCATGGCCGTGCTGAACGCAGACTCCGAGGACGCGACCGCCTTTGCCGGCGCGGCCCGCCAGCACGGTCAGGGCCTTTTCACCGTCGGCGCGGCCGGCCAGGGCATCAAACTGATCGACCGCAAGGCGCGGCCGGGCGGTCAGAGCTTGTCACTGGAAGCGGCCGGCAAGACCTATGAGATCACCCTGCCGCTGGCCGGGGCCTTCCAGGCCTCCAACGTGCTCGTCGCCGCTGGCCTGTGCATAGCGGCGGGCGAAGCCCCCGACCAGGTCATCGCGGCGCTGGAACATCTGCAGGGCGCGCCGGGCCGGCTGCAGAGGGTCGGGACCGGCCGCCATGGCGGCGAGGCTTATGTGGACTACGCCCACACGCCCGATGGCCTTCAGACAGTGCTCGAGGCCCTGCGCCCTCACGTTCAGGGCAAGCTGGTGGTGGTGTTCGGCGCCGGCGGCGACCGCGACGCCGGCAAGCGGCCGAAGATGGGGGCGATCGCCGCAAGGCTGGCCGACGTCGCCATCGTCACTGATGATAACCCGCGCTCGGAAGAGCCTGCTGCAATCCGCGCCGCCGTGCTGGCCGCCGCGCCCGGCGCCATAGAGATCGCCGATCGGGCCGAAGCAATCGAACATGCGGTTTCGCTGCTTGGCGCCGGCGATATTCTGGTGGTGGCCGGCAAGGGCCACGAACAGGGCCAGATCGTCGGCAACGTGGTGCGGCCCTTTGACGATGTCGCCGTGACCGCCGAGGCGCTACGTGGCTGATCCTCTCTGGAGGTCCGGCGACATCGCAGCCGTCACCGGCGGACGTCTAGAAGGCCCGCCATTTGATGTCACCGGCGTTTCCATCGACACCCGCTCCATCGCGCCCGGAGACCTGTTTGTCGCCCTGGCCGGCGCGCGCGACGGTCACGAATTTGTCGGCGCCGCCCGGGCCGCGGGAGCTGCCGGCTGTCTGGTCTCGCGTCATGTCGCCGAGCCTGCCGTCGTGGTGGAGGACGTGTTCAAGGCCCTGGAAAAACTTGGGATTGCGGCGCGCGATCGCTCGCCCGCCCTGCGTTGCGCAGTCACCGGATCGGTGGGTAAGACCAGCGTCACCCAGGCCATCGCCGCCGGGCTGCGGCTGGCCGGTCCCGCCCATTCATCGGTCAAGTCCTACAACAACCACATCGGCGTCCCGCTGACCCTGGCGCGCCTGCCGGCCGACACCGAGCGGTCGGTGTTCGAGGTCGGCATGAACCATGCCGGCGAGATCACGCCCCTGTCGCACATGATCGCGCCCGATGTGGTCGTGGTCACTACCGTCGGGCCGGTCCACACCGAGAACTTCCCCGACGGCGAGGCGGGCGTGGCCCGCGCCAAGACCGAGATCTTCGCCGGCCTCAAGCGCGGCGGCATCGCGGTTCTGCCCGCCGACAACCGCTGGTTCGAGGCGCTGCGCGCCGCCGCGGAAAAGGCCGGCGCCCGCATCCTCACTTTCGGAACCGGCGCAGACGCCGATGCGCGGCTGATCGCCTTCCGTCCGGGCGGTGAAGTGGAGGCGACCTTCGCCGGCGTGCCGGTAACCTTCACCCTGCGCCAGACCGCCGACCACTGGGGCCTGACCAGTCTTTGCGTGCTGCTGACGCTGGAGGCGATGGGCGTTTCCCAGGCCCTGGCGATCCAGGCCATGTCGGATTTCGAACCGCTGGAGGGACGCGGCGCCGAGCGCGAGATCGGCGGCTTCACCCTGATCGACGAGAGCTACAACGCCAATCCGATTTCCATGGCTTCGGCCATCCGCACCCTGGGCGCGCGGCCTGCACAGGGCAGGCGGATCGTGGCGCTGACCGACATGCTGGAACTGGGCGCCGATGCGCCCGCCTTCCACGCCGCCATCGCCGAACAACTCAAGTCGGCGGGGGTGGATCTGGTCTTTTGCAGCGGTCCGCTGATGAAAGGTCTGTGGGACAAACTTCCCTCGACTCAGCGGGGAGCGTACGCCGGGACAGCGGCGGAGCTTGCGCCGCTGGTCGCCGGGGCGCTGAGGCCCGGAGACGTGGTCATGGTGAAGGGGTCGAACGGCTCTCAGGCGCATCTGATCGCCCGGGCGCTAGAGCGGTCCGGCGCCAGGGAAGGGGAGGGCCACTGATGCTTTACTGGCTGTTTCACCAGCTGCACAACGGTTATGTGCCCATCCTTAACCTGTTGAACTATATCACGTTCCGAACGGGCGCGGCGCTGTTCACGGCGCAGATCGTGGTCATGCTGATGGGCAGCCGCTTCATCCGCTGGATGCAGGCCAAACAGGGCAAGGGCCAGCCGATCCGCGCCGACGGCATCCAGCGCCACGTCATCGAAAAGGCCGGCACGCCCACCATGGGCGGCTTCATGATTCTCGCCGGGCTGCTGGCCGGCACCCTGCTCTGGGCGGACCTGGGCAACATCTATGTCTGGGTGATGATCCTGGTCACCGCCGGCTACGGCTTTCTGGGGTTCCTGGACGACTACGCCAAGGTGACCAAGCAGACGACCGCCGGCGTGTCCGGCCGGATCAAACTGATCATCCAGACCCTGATCGCGATCATCGCCTGTTATCTGATCGTCCAGTTCGCACCCCGAACCCCCGATGAGGCAGGGCTGCACACCTCGGTAGCCTTCCCCCTGTTCAAGTCGCTGCTGATCAATCTGGGCTGGTTCTATCTGATCTTCGGCGGCTTCGTGATCGTCGGCGCCTCCAACGCCGTGAACATGACGGACGGCCTCGACGGCCTGGCCATCGTGCCGGTGATGATCGCCGCCGCCGCTTTCGGCATGATCGCCTATCTGGTCGGCAATTTCGTCTATGCCGACTATCTGAAGGTCCACTTCGTCCAGGGCGTCGGCGAGATCGCCGTCTTTTGCGGGGCCATCATCGGCTCGGGCCTGGGGTTTCTGTGGTACAACGCTCCGCCCGCCAAGATCTTCATGGGCGATACCGGATCGCTGGCCCTGGGCGGCGCGCTCGGCGCCATCGCCGTGGCCGCCAAGCACGAGATCGTTCTGGCCATCATCGGCGGCCTGTTCGTGCTCGAGGCTTTGTCGGTGATGATCCAGGTGGGTTATTTCAAGCTGACCAAGGGCAAGCGCATCTTCCTGATGGCGCCCATCCACCACCATTTCGAAAAGCTCGGCTGGGCCGAATCCACCGTGGTCATCCGCTTCTGGATCGTCTCGGTCGTCCTGGCCCTCATCGGGCTCGCCACCCTGAAACTGCGATAGCAAGGATGGCGCTTCAGTGATCCCGGCCCGCGGCTTTGAAGGCAAGACAGTGGCGGTGTTTGGCCTGGCCCGCACAGGGCTGGCCGCGGCGCGCGCGCTGATCGCCGGCGGCGCGCATGTGGCTCTGTGGGACGACAACGCCAAGGGCCGCGAGGCCGCTGCCGCCGAGGGCCTGCCGCTGGTCGATCTGTCGGCGGTGGACTGGAGCCATTTCGCCGCCCTGATGCTGTCGCCCGGCGTGCCGCTCACCCATCCCAAGCCCCACTGGACCGTGGAAAAGGCCAAGGCGGCAGGCGTCGAGATCGTCGGCGACATGGAGCTTCTGGCCCGCACCATCGCCCAGGCGCCGCCCCACAAGCGGCCCAAGATCGCCCTGATCACCGGCACCAACGGCAAGTCGACGACGACGGCGCTGCTGGGCCACATCCTGACCGCCGCCGGCCGCGATGCGCGCGTCGGGGGCAATATCGGGGTGGGCGTGCTCGACCTGGACGACATGCACGGCGGCGCCGTCTATGTGATCGAGGTCTCATCCTACCAGCTGGACCTGACGTCGACGCTGAAGCCCAGCGTCGCGGTGCTGCTCAACATCTCGCCGGACCATCTGGATCGCCACGGCGGAATGGACGGCTACATCGCCGCCAAGAAGCGGGTGTTCCGCAACCAGGGGCCGGACGATACGGCCATCATCGGGGTCGACGATCCGTGGTGCCAGCAGATCTGCACCGAAATCACCGCCGCCAACGCCCGCATCATCTGGCCGATCAGCTCGGGCCGGGCCATGGGCCGCGGCGTCTACGCCCTGGAAGGCGTGCTCTACGACGCCACCACATCGCGGGTGACCGAGGTCGCCGATTTGCTCCACGCCACCGGCCTGCCGGGCAAGCACAACTGGCAGAATGCGGCGGCCGCCTACGCCGCCGCGCGGGCGTTGGGGGTTTCGGTCGAAGACGCCGCCGCCGGCCTGATCACCTTCCCTGGCCTGGCGCACCGCATGGAGACCGTCGGCCAGATCGGCCAGGTCAAGTTCGTCAACGACTCCAAGGCCACCAACGCCGACGCCGCACGCCAGGCCATGAGCACCTATCCGCGCTTCTACTGGATCGCCGGCGGCCGCCCCAAGGAAGGCGGCATCGACAGCCTGTCCGACCTGTTCCCGCGCATCGCCAAGGCCTATCTGGTCGGCGAAGCGGCCGAGGCCTTCGCCCGCCAGCTGGACGCCGCGGGCGCGCCCACCGTGATCTCCGGAACCATCGCCGCCGCCGCCGCCGCGGCCTTTGAAGACGCCCGCGCCTCGGGCGAGGAGGCGGTGGTCCTGCTCTCGCCGTCCTGCGCTTCGTTCGACCAGTTCGCCGATTTCGA